>JBGPHY010000115.1:0-11702 GCA_041484625.1 Terriglobia bacterium
CCGCCTACAAGATGAAGCCGGATTCTTTGATTGTAGTTCAGGAAAATTCCGAGGATCCGCAGACTCTGGCCAGGAAAGTTTCGGTGCGGGTCAGTTCCGGGGCGATTGATCTTTCTACCGCTAAACGCGATGTGACCGCCTCCCGGTCCCAGGTTTCTGCAGCTTGGGCCACTGCTCAGTTGGACCAGGACTCGCGCCTGGCTGTGGAAAGCCACCCGAACCTGAAGAGCGCCAATTTCTTGGTCCACAAGGGGTTTGCCAAGGTCCAGATGGGCAAAGAATCCTACGATGTCGGGCCCTACGAAAAAGTGACCATCGATCAGACTCACATGGTCAAAGAGAAAGTCCTGGCACCGCCCGGACTATTGGCGCCTAACGACGTGAGACCGGTCATTGTGCGGAACGGGCTGGGGACAAGGGTCGAATTTACTTGGGCCGAGGTCCCCCTGGCAGTCGCCTACAAGATCCGCATTTCCAATTCCTCCATCTTTTACAATGTCCTGAAAGAGGAGGTCGTGCGCCAGAAGACCCATTATGTGACCACTGGACTGGAAGAGGGAACTTACTACTGGGCAGTTAGTTCCATGGACGGAAGAAACAATGTGAGCCGGGAAAGCGATCCGAACAAGTTCATATTGATCAACAAATCTTCGGGCGGCGATTCGGATCTGTACCTTTCGATCTTGAAAGTAACACAGATCTCCAATATCTTTGAAATTATCGGAAGGACTGATCCCGGGGCGACGGTGATGATTAATGAGGAACCTGTGCCCTTGATGTCCGCTGATGGGACTTTCAAGCACTTTACTTCTCCGCTGCCGCAAAAAGGGAGAAACACCATAACCATCACGGCGCAGGATCGCAGCGGAAATATTAAAACGATCAAGCGGGAAGTGTATATTGAGTGACCTGGAATCCCTTTCTTCAGGAAATTGTGTGGTTCACGTCCGCCCTTGAGATCGTTGGGACTCCCTTTGCACAATTCGAACTCTCATCGAGGAAACCGATTGACCTTACGACGCGTGTCGTCAGGATTTAGCGAAACTCTTTTCTTTAAGGAGTCGTGGCCCGAATGAATTTCAGATCTCTTTTCCATTTATTCTCCAGCGATCTGGCCATTGACCTGGGGACAGCCAATTCACTGGTTTTTGCCAAGGGCAAGGGCATCGTCGTCAATGAACCTTCCATTGTTGCCATAAACAAAGTCACTGGCGAAATTGAAGCCGTCGGCCGGGCAGCCAAGGAGATGTTAGGCCGGACGCCGGGGAATATTGTGGCCATCCGCCCGTTAAAGGATGGGGTCATTGCCGATTTCAAAGTGACCGAAAAGATGCTGAATTACTTCATTCAGCAGGCTCATGGGCGCAAGCTGTTGGTACACCCCCGGATTGTCATCGGTGTTCCCTCGGAAATCACCCAGGTGGAAAAGCGGGCCGTCATCGACTCCGCCTTCCGGGCCAAGGCCAGTGAAGTCTACCTCGTCGAACAGGCCATGGTGGCGGCCATTGGCGCCGGGTTGCCCATTACGGAACCCTCGGGAAACATGATTGTCGATATTGGTGGAGGCACCACAGACATCGCGGTGATTTCCTTGTCGGGTATCGTTTACAGCCGGTCGGTGCGCCTGGCGGGCAACGTGATGGATGATGCGATTACCCAGTACATCAAACGCAAATACAACTTGCTGATTGGAGAGAGAACGGCCGAACGTATCAAGATTGAGATCGGATCCGCCTTCCCTTTAGATGAACCGCTCTCCATGGAGATTAAAGGAAGAAACCTGATCGAGGGAATTCCCAAAACACTGCTCATCACAGACGATGAGATCCGGGAGTCCTTATCTGAGTGCGTGGGGACCATTGTCAATGCGGTGCGGGTCGCCCTGGAGCGAACTCCTCCTGAGTTGTCTGCCGATATTGTCGATAAAGGGATTGTACTGACCGGAGGGGGATCCCTGCTGCGCAACCTGGACAAGCGGATCCGCGAGGAGACCAGTCTGCCGGTGACTCTGGCGGATGACCCCCTTTCCTCCGTGGTGCTGGGGACCGGAAAAATGCTCAGTGATTTCCGTCTTCTCAAGAAGATCTCGATTGACTCATTCTAGCCTGCGTGGTGAATGACCGGCGCGTGGTGATCCGCAATGCGGTCGAGCGAGACCCGTTCTGCATCACTCGTCATCCGTCACTCGTCACTTGTCCTTGCGGTTCCATGAAGCTGCTAATCAAGTCACGCAGAGAGTCGGTCTTGTTGGTGGGAGCGCTTTTTGCTCATCTCATCTTACTTACAGTCCAATCGCTGAAAGCGCCTACCACCCCGTTTCTGAGAAGCTGGTCCCTCGAAGTGGCTGTTCCCCTGATGAAACAGATGGCTGGAACCCTGGGAGTTTTTCCCAGGGTCTGGAGGGAGTACATTGACCTGCGGCAGGCACGCCAACAAAACAGTCAGCTCCAGAGCCAGCTTGCCGAATATCGGCAAGCCCTGATCGCTTCGGAAGAGAAGATCAAGGCGCTTGACCGGCTGAATCTGCTGGCCACGCTGGAAGCCGAGTTGAAAATTCCGGCAGTGAAGGCTAGAGTGATAGGTTGGGACTCCAATCAATGGTACAGTTCCCGAATTATTGACAAAGGAAGCAATGCGGGACTGAGCAAAGACTGCCCGGTGCTTAGTCCTGACGGGGTGGTGGGACGAGTAGTTCACCTTTCCCGAAACAGCGCAGTGGTCCAGTTGATCACTGACCTGGACAGCGGGGTAGGCGTACTTCTGGAAAACAGCCGGGCTCAAGGGGTGTTGAAGGGCGGGGGACAGCGGGTACCTTATGTTGATTTCATCAGTTCCAGTGAGAAGGTGGTGATCAGGGAAAAGGTGCTCACTTCCGGATTGGACCAGATCTACCCCAAGGGATTGCTGGTGGGCACTGTCGTGTCGATTGTGTCCTCCAAGCAGGTGTTCCAGAGGCTTGAAGTCGCGATCTCCGCCAATCTGCAAAAATTGGAAGAGGTGCTGGTATTGAAGAAGGAGCCGCCGGAATAAATGAGTGGATTCCTCAGAGATCTGGTTTTGATCGTGCTGGTCCTGGTGCTGCTGGCTCTGCAATTGGTGCTCAACCGCTATGTCTCCTGGCTAAGCATGCTGGATTTGCCGCTGATTGCAGTACTGTATCTGACCCTCTCTAAGGAGAGTCTGGTTTGGACGGTTTTGTCGGGTACCGGAGTCGGTTTCCTGCAGGATAGTCTGTCGCTGGGGGCCATGGGGATGAACGGTTTCACGAAAATCTCGGTCAGTTTCCTGGCCTATCTGGCCAATTCGGTGTTTGCCATTGATCGGCTGGCAGCCCGGTGGATCATGCTGTTTCTTGCTTCGGTGGTTGCCACCTTGATGCTGTTTCTCTTGCGGGTCCTCTTTCTCAATCGAGAAGAGGTGGTCGATGTGAAGCAGTTACTGGCAATGGGGCTGGTAAATGCCTGCATGGGCCTGGCAATTTTTTACCTCTTTGACCGGATGACTCGGGATTCCAATGACTGACGACCATGGAACTGAAGGATTTTTACACTGACAAGAAATTTCAGCAAGCCCGGATTCCTTATATCCAGGCAGCAGCTGTACTGGCCTTCCTCTCTTTATTTTTCGGCCTGTGGAGTTTGCAGATCCTGAAGAGCAGTTATTACCAGGAACTAGCGGAGAAGAACCGGATTCGGTCCATTGCTCTGGTAGCACCAAGGGGGAAGATCCTGGACCGAAAGGGTCAAATCATTGTCGATAACCGGCCCTCGTTCGTGTTGTCGTTGTCGCAGGAAAACCTTTCTAATATCGAGAAATCCCTCCCTCTGCTGGCTTCCGGCTTGAAGCTGGAAATGGACTTCCTGCAGTCTCAGATCCAGAAGTACCGTCAGCCGCCGAGCTATATCCCCATCATCCTCAAAGAAGACATTACCATCGAGGATATCTCCTTTATCGAAGCCCACCGGTCGGAGTTTCCCGGTCTTGACATGATCCCCCAGCCTCGCCGCTTTTACCGGGAGGGAGAAATGGCGGCCCATCTGGTGGGCTACGTGGGCGAGATCTCGGAGAAACAGCTCAGTTCTTCCGAGTTTAGTTATTCCAAGCCAGGAGATCTTGTGGGCAAAGCCGGTGTGGAGCGCACCTACAACCAGATTCTCACCGGGATCGACGGCCAGAAGAAGGTGGTGGTTGACAGCCGGGGCAAGGAAGTCGCGACCCTGGAGACAGTGGAGCCAGTGGCCGGCAACGACCTGCGACTCACCATCGACCTGGACCTTCAGCATGCGGCGGAAAGCGCTTTCGGAGAGAGTTCCGGGGCCGCCATCGCCTTGGACCCTCGAAGCGGAGAGGTGCTGGCTCTGGTCAGCCGCCCGGCCTATGATCCAAATCGTTTCTCTTCTCGAATCAGCCGGGCCGACTGGGAGGACATGATCAACGATCCCAGTCGACCCATGCAGAACAGGGCTATCCAGAGCCGGTTCCCGCCCGGTTCGGTCTTCAAGGTCATCATGACCACTGCCGGCTTGCAGGAAGGAATCCTGACTCCGGATTATACGGACTACTGCACCGGGACCACCGTGATCTACGGCCACCTCTTCCATTGCCACAAGAAAGAAGGACACGGGCGGGTTGACTTGCATAGGGCCATTGTCAATTCATGCAATGTCTTCTTCTACCATCTGGGCCAGAAACTCGGAATTGACCGGATCGCCCAATATGCACACGCCCTGGGACTAGGGGTCAAAACCGGCGTCGATCTTCCGGGGGAGGACTCCGGGTTGGTGCCCTCCTCGGAGTGGAAGCGGAAGACCTATAAAACCGATTGGTACGCGGGAGAAACAATCTCCGTGTCTATTGGGCAGGGCTATGTGGCTCTTACCCCCATCCAGACAGCCCGTGCTTTTGGAGGGCTAGCCATGGGAGGCCTGCTCATGATCCCCCACGTGGTGGCGCCTGATGAGCTGAAGAAATGGGGAAAGGCCAGCAACATCTCTTACGAGAATCGTGTTCCGCTGGAAGAGCAAACCCTCGACATCATCAGCCAGGGGTTGTGGGGAGTTGTCAACGAGGGCGGGGGCACGGGCCATCGGGCCGCCATCGCAGGTTTTGACGTCTGCGGCAAAACCGGGACTGCCCAGGTAATTGCCAAGGATAAAACCGTTTCGAGAGAAGCCAAAGCTGATTTTAAAGACAATGCCTGGTTTGTCGGCTACGCATCCAAAGATGCCCCTGAGATTGCGGCCGCGGCCTTTGTCGAACACGGAGGGCATGGCGGCACTACGGCTGCCCCGATCGTTCATGACATTTTCCAGGTCTATTACGAGAAAAAGATGAAGTCAAAGGGCCCCACCCAGCTGGCCTTGAAACAGCCGGGTTCCAATGGGCTTCAGTAGCTCCTTATGCTGACCAAAACCGCTCTCTACTTCCGGGATTTCGACTGGTTCATTCTCTTGCTGGCGCTGATGATCTGCATTGTGGGGATTGTGGAGATTCACAGCGCAACTCAGTTCCAAAAGGGGGACAAGTTATACCTGCAGCCGATGTACAAGCAGATCTACTGGATTGCATTGGGCCTACTACTGTTGATCCTGGTGGTCAGCATCGATTATCGCGTCATTACCGAAAACGTTCCTTACCTTTACGTCTTAGCTATACTCGCATTACTGGCCGTGCTGGTGATCGGTCAGAGAGTCTCGGGCAGTAAGAGTTGGATAGCCTTGGGAGCATTCAAGATTCAACCTTCGGAGTTCGTCAAGATCGCCATTGTTGTGACACTCGCCCGTTTCTTGGGAGAGATCCGGACGGAATATCTCAGCGGGCGGGACATCGTCCGAGCCTCCATGATTATGGGCTTGCCCTTTGGGCTGGTGATATTGCAGCCTGACCTGGGCTCTGCCCTCACCTTCATTCCCATCTTAATCATGGGATTATTCCTGGGCGGCTTACGAACCAAGTGGATTCTGACTTCCGTGATTTTGTTTACACTGGGCATCGGGCTGGGGTGGTATAATCTGAAGGAGTATCAGAAGGACCGGATTTATACTTTCCTGAATCCTGAAAGTGATCCGCTGGGCAGGGGATATCACGCGATTCAGTCAAAAATCGCCGTCGGGTCGGGAGGGATTTTCGGCAAAGGGATTGCCCAGGGCAGCCAGACCAACCTGGGTTTCCTGCCGGAACGGCAGACAGATTTCATATTCTCCGTAATCGGAGAGGAAATGGGATTGGTGGGCACTCTGGGGGTGCTGGTCTGCTATTTCCTGATCATTATGCGTTCTATTCATATCGCGCAGACTGCCCGCGACAAGTTAGGCATTTATGTCGCCATGGGGGCTGTCAGCGTCTTGCTGTTTCACATTTTTGAGAATATCGGGATGGTCGTCGGAATTATGCCGATTACGGGGATTCCGCTTCCCTGGCTGAGCTATGGGGGATCCTCGATATTGTCTACATTTGTTTTATTGGGCCTCATCATTAACGTCAGGATGCGAAGATACATCAATTAGCCAAACGGTCTCTCCGACATCCGGCCTAGTGATCACTTTGTGTTGGCAAAATTTACTGTACCATGGCGTCCTCTCCAAACGAGCGCGCTGGACGCCCGCGATATTCTGAATTTACGGAGAATTACGAAAGAGCTTCAGCGGTGTCAGCCTCGAAGAATCAGGTTGCTGGTTCTTCTGGAAGGCGCGAAGTCACACGGGAACTCCTCGAATTCGAGCTGGGATAAGTCCTGCGGACTTTTCCAGATCTAACAAGAATGTCTCATCCAGGTTCAAACACTCTGAGCCTCTTCCCGCCACTTCACCCCTGGTGCTCCTCGGCGTTTCCGTCAAGAGGAGTTTCCTATGTCCAAAGAATTCGTCATTTCCATAACCCCGCAGGAAACCAAAGCGGCCATCCTGGAAAACGATCAGGTTATTGAGATCCACGTCGAACGAGACAAAGAACAGCACGGGTTGGTGGGCAGCATATTTCGGGGGAAAGTAACCAAGGTACTCCCCGGGATGCAATCGGCCTTTGTCGACATTGGTTTGGAACGCGACTCGTTCCTGTACGTTTCCGACTTCTTCGAAGACACCGAAGAGTATGACAAGATCGTCTCCACTGCTGAGGAGCAGGTGGCCCGCATGGAGGCAGTGACGAAGGAAGTCACCGTGCTCCCTCCAGCAGAAGGCGCTCATGCCCCGGAAAGCGGGTTGCCTGCAACCAACACGCTGAAGTACCAGGACCGTCAGGGGCGTTCCCGCCGCTCGAGGCGCGGTCGGTTGCGGGGCAAGCGGTTTGACGACGCAACCCCGCCACAAATCCAGCCGGTGGAGGCTGTCCCAGAGAAACCGCGGGGGGTGGAGGAAACGCCCGCTGAGGCAGCCGGCGAAATCCCCACTATCCTCCCGGGAGAGTCACTGGCCAAGTATCGGAACCTGAACCTTTCCACTTCGTCTACTGATCCCGCTGATGGGATTGCCCCAGCTAGGTCTACCCATGTTGGTGGACCTGCGCCAGAGTTAAAAATCGAAGCGGAAGATGAGGAAACCGAAGCACTCGATCTGGTTGAAGATCTGGAAGAGGAACGGGAGCCCGAGGAAGAAGTCTTAGCCGAACCGCAAATTGCCTCTCTCGTGGTGCCGGAGCTGGCGTCCGAAACGCCGGTTACGGCCCAAGATTCGAGTCATTCGGCCGACAAGCCTTTTGTCGCCCAGGGGTTTTCGGAACCGCGTCGAGGAGAATCCCCCTCGGTATCAGCAGTTACGGAGGAGTCGACAATCCCGGCGAAGCCGCCTGCCACCCCGCCAGCGCTCTCGGCCGAAATTCAGCTGACTTCGAAAGCGGTTTCTCTAAACTCGGACGACGATCACAAGGTTGAGACGACCCCCGCGGTTCAGGCCACTCCCATCACCCCTCAGATGGAGACTCCACCGGTCCAGGAAGCTTCCCCGTCGTCCCAGCCCTCAGGACCAGTCCTCTCCCAGTCCCAAAAAACTGAAACTGGCCCGGCTGGCGTCACGCCCTCTTCCCAGGCGCAATATCGAAACATCCCGAACGCACCGCGTTTTTTTCGGAAGAATCTCGATCGAAGGCGAAGACCCCACCTGGCTCCCGAAGACCGGAAAGAGGGCGGAGCTTCCTCCGAATACCCGCTGATCGCGGATCTCTTGAAGGAAGGTCAGGAGATCCTAGTACAGATTTCCAAAGAACCACTGGGTACCAAGGGAGCGCGCATCACATCGCACATTGCGCTTCCTGGTCGATACCTGGTTTACATGCCGACCGTCAACCATATCGGAGTCTCCCGAAAAATCGACTCGGATGAGGAGCGTCAACGGTTGAAGCGCATCATCCTGGAGAACCGGGGTGCCTTGCCGGGGGGATTCATCGTGCGTACTGCCGGAGAAGGGAAAGGGGAAGACGAATTTAAGTCCGACATACGGTTTCTATCCACGCTCTGGGCGGAGATCAAATCGAAGTCTGAGCGCCGCGGTGCTCCCGCCCTGATTCATAGAGACCTGAACCTTGTCCAACGGTTGCTTCGCGACCAGCTCTCGACCGATTTCTCGGCCATCCGCATCGACAATGAAACGAAGTATGCGTCCATCCTGGAATTCGTGAATCGGTTTCAACCTTCGCTGGTAAACCGCATCAAGCTCTACACCAAGGAGACACCGATCTTCGAGGAGTTCGGGGTTCAGGAGGAAATTGAACGGGCCCTCCGGCCCAAGGTGTGGCTGAAATCAGGTGGCTACATTGTTATCGATCAGGCCGAAGCCTTGCTGGCCATTGATGTGAATACCGGAAAGTACGTGGGTAAATCCAACAAACTGGAAGATACCATTTTCAAGACGAACATTGAGGCGGCCAAAGAGATCGCCAGGCAGATCCGTCTTCGCGATCTGGGCGGCATCATTGTCTGCGATTTCATCGATATGGAAGACCGGAAGAACCGGCAAAAGGTGACTCAGACGCTGGAAGAGGCCCTGCGCACCGACAAGTCCCCCTCGAAGATCCTCCAGTTCAACGATTTTGGGCTGGTTGCCATCACCCGTAAACGTGTCAAGCAGTCCCTTATGAAGATCTACTGCGAGCCTTGCACGTACTGCAATGGTTCCGGGATGGTCAAGTCCCCGCAGACCATCTGCTATGAGATCCAGGCCGAGGCCAAGAAAATGGCCAAGGCCCTGGAAGAGAACAAAGAGGTCACCCTTCGCGTCAATCCCGAGGTGGCCCGAGTGCTGAAAACCGAGGAGGCTTCGGTAATCACCGAAATTGAGACCTTCCTGAAAAAAGAGGTCTTGGTGAAGAGTGACCCGTTGCTTCACCAGGAGCATTTCGATATCTTCTGAGCCGGCCCACACGAACCTCTTAATCTTTCGAAAAAGAAACCAGATTCGGCATCCACGACCGGATCCCAAATTCCGATCATTCATGCCAGCTTGCAGGCGCGAGTCGCAAGGGACGGAATTATTGCGGACGACAGCCAGGTGTCCAGGGACAAGAGGGGTAGTCGTCTTGTTCTTGGCCTCAGCCACTTTTCTCACCCTTTCCTGCTTTTTTGCAGTGTTGTCGGGGATTCAAGAGGGCAGGACCAACCCGACTCTTGTCAAACGAGATCCGGCCCTGCAAGCTCTGCTCGACAAAGCCGGGGCTTATGCCAAGGAGTATCGCCAGCGTTGCCGCGATCTGGTAGCCGAGGAAAAAATGATTCAAAGAGAGTTTGACAAGAAAGGAAAGGTGAAAGATCAGCGCCGCTTCATTTCAGATTACTTCTTTGTTACGCTTCCCAGCGATCCGTCCTCGATGATAGAAGTGCGAGATATAAAAACGATCGATGGTAGGACCGTGCGCCGCAAGGAGCGCGGGCTTCTCGAACTCTTCGAAAAGAAATCCTCCAGTGCCGCTGAGGAAGCAGAACGACTGGTCAAGGAAAGTACCAGGCACAATCTGGGGCGAAAGAGATACACCAACATGGTTAACTTCGGGCTCTTTTTCCTCTTGCCTGAGTATCAGGATCAAAGCGGAACGGCTTCGACTCCAACAGAAGAGATCCAGAGGGTGATTCTAGAATCAGAAGCTACCTATTCCAACTTCAGGAGGTTCTCCACAGATGTAAAGATCCTGTGCGCAGAACCCTCTGTCCAGCCAGAGGAATCGAGCCCGAAGTAGAGCGTTTAGCGAATGGGGTCATAGCGAATGGGGTCACATCTCATTATTTGTTATTCCGGTCACGACCCCCACGCTGCAGGGGAGGGGAGAACCTGTGGGCTAGTCCAGCTACCGGTGCATGTTTGGCCCGGAACCAGAGTCAAAGTCTCGGTCTCTGCAGAGGACACCTATTCTTGATTCTTGGGTCCTCTCGGCCAGGCGGGGGAGGGGTCTGGCAAGCAGGCTAATCCTTCCCGGCAGTGCCATGGTCGGCTCCGGTCGTGCTGGCGGCCTCTTTTTCGCGTTGCTCAAAATCTCCAGACTCGCAGAGACTATTATGAACCTCAAAAATGCATTCGAAACGTCTTTTTTGGCTGAAAAGCCGCGTCAATACTGAATGGAGCAGGAGAATTTAGCGGCAAATTCATATTTTTTCTTTGAGTTTCAAACGGGCAATCTTCTGGTGCGCTGCCAGAAACTGTTGCTGCTGGTGGTGACCCCTGGGGAGCAACAGGACATTGCGGTTGCCCCGGTGGGAGAGTTGGGCTGGCAACACCAGGAAATCCGTGCGAACTGTATCTAAGGTGGCAGGCAGATACTGCCTGGGCAGACACAGCCGTTTGAACCACCGAACCAGGTGGAAGGCGAACAAAACGATCTGGAAGAAAGCCACATGGGCCGTCCAGTCATCGGTCGGGATCTTGGCCAGCGGGTAATCGTCGAGCAGCTCGCGGATGTCCTTTTCGATGTTGGCCCGCTGGTCGTAAAAGAGCCCCGCCCGCCAGGGGTGGGTTTTCAAGTTGGTCACTAAAACGTGATACGCATATTTTCGATCTTGGAACAGCGTCAACTGCCGCGCTTCGACGGGACCCAGGGGAATGGGACGCCGGACCACCACAAAGCGATGGGGTGTTTTCCAGCCGTGAGGCTCGTAACGGAATTGCCCCACCTCCCAGTCCGGAGTGATTCTCTGAAACCGGCACTGCCGGGCTCGAGCTTTCAGGTTCGGATGCAGGCGGGCGACGACGGCATAACCGCAGCCGACCCGTTCCCGACAGGAGATAAGACGATAACCATAGAACCCTGCGTCGGCACGGAACCGGATGCGCGAGCGGGCCATTTTCCGGGGAGCCTTGGCCAGACAGCGCCGGACAAAGAAGACTATTCCGGTGGAGACGCCGGCGTTGCCAGGCCGCAAAGATCCGTGCCAGAACTCCTGCAAGTGGGCCTCGAAACAGAAGATGGGGGGGTAGGAGCGTCGTCCCCGTTTCTGGGGGTTGTAACCTGCGCGGGCTCCCTGCTGGTGGCCATCGATGGTCAGAATGACGGTGTCCAGATCGAAGGTCCGACGGGTCCGGGGCTTGGGTAAAGTGAATAATTGTTGACGGAACTGGTCGTGCAGCCGCACCAGGTGCCGGATAGCGGGTACAGGCAACCGCTTCAGAAACCGTCGCAAGGGGGACTGATCGGGAAACTGATCCAGTCCCAGCAGAGCCAGAAAGGTGCCGTTGTATTGCAGAATTTCCGTCTGGTTGATGCGCCGCAATCCCGCGATGAGGACA
>JBGPHY010000116.1:0-11649 GCA_041484625.1 Terriglobia bacterium
CCCCAGTCGGTCATCAGCCCTCCGGAATAGTCCCAATACCAACGGAAGGTGAAATGAAAGCGGTTCTTGTTGAAGGGACGCTTGGGGGCAGGTCCCAGCCACATGTCGTAGTCCACTCCGGCAGGCGGGTCACCGTCGGGGAGCACCGGGGTCCGGCCTTTCCAGTCGAGGTAAGCCCAAGCTCTCACGAGGCGTATTTTGCCTAGCTGTCCGTTTTTCACATACTCCACAGCTTCACTGTAGTGAGGGGAACTGCGCTGCTGGGTGCCCATCTGGACCACCCGGTTGTGCTTGCGAGCGACCTCAACCATGATCCGGCCTTCTCCAACAGAAACGGAGAGTGGCTTTTCCACGTAGACGTCCTTGCCTGCCTTGCAGGCTTCCACAGTCGGCAAGGCATGCCAGTGATCGGGGGTGCCCACAATAACGGCATCCAATTCCTTCAG
Source organism: Terriglobia bacterium (assembly GCA_041484625.1). Lineage (GTDB taxonomy): Bacteria > Acidobacteriota > Terriglobia > Versatilivoradales > Versatilivoraceae > JBGPHY01. The sequence continues at coordinate 447 of JBGPHY010000116.1, forward strand.
TTCCACGATCTTCCTGAAATCGCGCGTGGTGAAAGACGGAGCCTTCTGGTCCTGCTTCTCTATCACCTTCATTGCTTCTTTCACTTGGGCGTCGTCGACGTCGCACAACCCAACACACTCGACGCCCTTAACCCGCAAGAAGTCTCTCAAGTCGCCTCGGCCCATGCCTCCGCAGCCAATCAGGGCTACTCGGATACGATCATTAGCTCCCGCCACTTTAGAAGCAGATGAAGCGGTTTGGGCCAACAGCGGGCTGGCCAGCATGGCCGTACTGGCCACAGTTCCCATTCCAACGGTTTCCTGCAGAAATATCCTGCGGCTTTTTGATTTCATTGCCCTCTCCTGAATTGTCTAAGATTGCTACTCCAAGATCGCCCGGTCACTCTCGGGTGGTAATAGTGGAAGTGCCGAAGTCATGAACGCAGTGAGTCTCTCTGAATGGTTCTAATCAGTCGCCCAATCAACTACTCACGAGCGTACAATTAGCCTATTCGCTTTTCTGCTTTCTCGCAAGACCAGATTTGCTCTATAGTCCTTGTTTTCACGCAAGATAGGCGTTTGAAAAATCGTCTTCCTGCCTGGCGCCGAATTGGTCTTTCTGGTGAACTCGTCCCTCCGAGAGGAACGGTATGACAAACTTGCCACGAAAACTTCTCCCGTTTCTGATTCTGCTTGCCCTCAGTTGCTCCCTGGGAGCAGCCCAAGAGGTCCCGGCACGCAAACGTCGCAGAGACTCTTTCTTTGGCCTTCATTTTGACTTGCATCCTGATGTCACAGACAAGGATCTCGGGCGAGATGTAACAGATGCCATGGTGGAAGACTTGATCAACAGCGTCCATCCCGACTACGTGCAGCACGATTGTAAGGGTCACCCCGGCTACCTCGGATACCCCTCCCACGTTGGGACCTCAGCGCCCGGTATTGTGAATGACTCCCTGGCGATCTGGCGTCGTGTGACCGCCCGTCACGGGGTGTCGCTTTTCATCCACTTCTCCGGGGATTGGGACTCCCTCGCGGTAAAGCAGCATCCCCAATGGGCCGCGGTTGGGCCTGACGGCAAGCCAAGTTCCAGGGTGGCCAGCACATTTGGTCCTTACGTCGACCAACTCATGATCCCCGAACTGAAGGAAGCCATTCAGAAGTACGACCTGGACGGAGCTTGGGTCGATGGGGAATGTTGGGCAGTGGTTCCGGATTGGCTGGATGTTGGTTCTGCCGTGCGCGAGATCCTCCGGAACCGTCTGGCACAGGGAGGCAAGGTACTGGTTGTCGGATCTGAGAATGCTGCCCTTTTTGCCGAATTCCTGGGAGTTCAAAGCCGCGGACGCAAGGAAAAGCAGACGTTCGTCACGGGTTCCGAGGTGTTCGGAAATGCCTCCGGTCTTTGGCAAGAAGCCCAGCCCACCACCGCCCGGGTCCTGGAGATGCGGTTCCCCACCTAATTCGGTCTCTTCCTGCGTTTCTTGTTCGTCAGGCAGTGTATGAGGTAACTCAATAAGAAAGGAACCGGCCTCCCGCCGGTCACCAAGAAAGGCAGAGTTGAATATGACACCGAAAGATCCAGCCCTTCTCATCCAGGTTCTTGATCAACCTGGAGTCCTCTTTCAATTGACGCGAGTCATCGCGGCCCATCAGGCCAACATTTCCTACATTGATCTCGTCGGCAAGGGGCAAGAGGCTGCAAGCGTCTATCTGGAACTTCAGGATGTGACCGACTTGGATAAACTGATGAGAGAGTTGGGGAGTCTTCCCGTTGTTCGTTCTCTGGAGGTTTCGGAACCGTTCGCCAAGATTTACGGCAAGCGGGTCATCATCATGGGGGGAGGAGCCCAGGTTGGGCAGGTGGCCGTGGGAGCCATTAGTGAGGCTGATCGCCACAATATCCGGGGAGAGCGAATCTCGGTGGACACCATTCCGCTGGTGGGCGAGAAAGAACTCGCCTCTGCAGTGCGGGCGGTTGCCCGTCTTCCCCGGGCCCGGATTCTCGTCATGGCGGGTGCACTGATGGGTGGAGAGATTACCAGGGCAGTGGAAGAGATCAGACAAAAGGGAATATTGGTGATTTCGCTCAATATGGCAGGCAGTTTGCCCGAGGCCGCTGACCTTGTAGTCAGCGACCCCATTCAGGCAGGAGTCATGGCGGTCATGGCCGTTGCCGACACGGCCCGGTTCGACATCAGCCGGCAACGTTCGCATCGGTATTGATTATGATAAGATAAAGTAGCCTTCCAGTTGACCTTCGAAACTGAGGTTGAAGTGAGATTACCCCGCGGGTCCCTTCTTCGATTCTTCTTCGTCTCTTCCTTGCTCCTCTTTTCCCTGATCCCTTGGCCTTCAGGGCCTCTCGCTGAGGAGCTGCCACACACAGCGGAGGCACTCATTCAGGCTCTTCAGGAGCTGCAATTCGATACCGACCGGACGCTGACAGCAAAAGATTTGAGCCTGCATTTTGAGGGAGTGTTCCTGACATTCGACCGGGGGAGAATGGTATTCACGAAGCCTGTAGGCAATTTCGTCACCGGACTCTATTTTTGGGGTGAAGGCACCATCGTCGTCGGCCCTTCCAATGTCATTGAGAAGCAACAGCTCATCCTCTTTACGGGGGCTCCCACTCTCAATGAGCACTTTCGCGAAGCCTACATCCGGTTTACCGATAACAGCTACGACATGTTGATGGCCCAGGCGAGCGCCAATGCTGAAACTGAATTCAAGCCGATAGAAGTACCTCCGGAAAGGCTCCAGAACATGCTCCATCTGGCGACCATGGATAGTTACCGAATTGCCGCCGATTTGCTGAGTGGGCGAACCAAGCCAATCTTCTCAGCGAGGTTCCGAGGCCACAAATTCGGAATGTTCGACTTCATTGTGGACCATCGTCGCAGGGAGCAGATCAGTTTGGGACAGAATCGTCATGAGCCGGAATACACCGGCTACGACGTCTGGTCGAGCTATTCCTTGAGCCATCGAAATCGCCAAGACCCTGTGGCTTCGGGAGGAGATTCACGTTCCGATGAATTCCTCGGAGACGCCCTTCAGTTGGTCGACTGCCGGTCCTTTGAGGTGGAAACCCGAATCGACAAAGACGACAAGCTCACCGGGACCACCCGTGTGGAGTTCATGGGAGAAGCGGCCGGCGAGTGGGTGGTCAATTTCGATCTTTCCCGTTTCCTGAAGGTGACGCAGGTTCGCGACGAGAAGCAGCGGCCACTTCTGTTTTACCAGAACAATGCACTGGCCGATGAGCAGGAACTGGGGCGCCTCGGCCAGGACTTGATCATGGTTCTGCTGAAAGAGCCGTTGCGGCGCGGCGAGAAGCGTGTACTGGAATTTGACTACTCCGGCGAAGTCATTTCTCGGGCGGGCAAGGGAATCTTTTACGTGGGTGCCCGGGGTAGCTGGTATCCGAATACCAGCATCCTGGACCGTGCCAGGTATCGCTTGAAATTTCACTTTCCCAGGTTGTTGACGATTGTGGCAACGGGAGACCTGGAGAAGGAATGGGAGGAGGGCGACTTCAAGCATTCCATATGGACAAGCGAGGTGGAGATCCCGGTAGCGGGCTTCAATTATGGGGACTATGTGAAAAAGTCGACCCAGGTGAATAACGTCTCCATCGAAGTGTATGCCAACCGGGGAGTGGAGAATGTCTATATGGAAGTCAAGGCGCGTCTGGATTTTCTTCATGAGATGGAACGGCAGAGGCATGCGAGTTTGCTGCGACGCGGTGATACTTCCTCGGAATTAGTTCCCGCCATGCCGGATTTTACCGACTTCGACACGGCCCGGTTCTCGAGTGACATTGCCGCTCGAGTTGCCAGAACCTTCCAGTTTTTTGAACCGCTGATGACGAAGTACCCGTACAATAAATTGGCAGTGTCCCAAATTCCCGGGAAATTCAGCCAAGGTTGGCCTTCACTTCTTTATGTTTCCAGCCTGGCTTTCCTGACGCGAGAGCAAAGGGCCAAACTGGGAATGGAAACGGACCGGGAAGCCCTTTTCATGGAGTGTCTTCCTGCCCATGAAATGGCTCACCAATGGTGGGGCAACCTGGTGGGATGGAAAACCTATCACGATGTCTGGATGATGGAGGGCTTCAGCAATTACTTCGGTTTTCTCTCTATTAAGCTGCGTTATCCGACCGGGAAGCAATTGAAAGAACTGCTTCACCAGGGCAAGGAAAAAATCCTGACGAAGAACTCCGAGGGGCAAGTCCTGGACAGCGCCGGCCCGGTCTGGCTGACCTCGCGACTGAATTCGGCTAAATTTCCAACGGGTTATTCAGTTCTTGTGTACGAGAAAGGGGCCTGGATACTGCATATGCTGCACTCTCTCCTGACCGACCCTGCCACAGGTTCCGACAAGAATTTCCAGTTGCTCATCACAGACTTCCTGACCATCCATCGTAATAAGCTGGTTTCCACAGACGACTTCAAGAGGGCGGTGGAGAAATACATGACAAAGGACATGGACCTGGAAGGAACCAGGAAGATGGACTGGTTCTTCGATGAGTGGGTGTACGGAACCGGCATTCCGACCTACCGAATCAGCTACTCCACCAGCGCCTTAAAGAATGGGACCTATGCAGTCAAAGGGAAAATTCTGCAAGAGAATGTCTCCGACTTGTTCATGATGCCGGTAGACGTGTTTGCCCGCTTTCCATCTCAGCGGCCGCAGCGGATCGGAAGGGTCGACGTGTCAGGAAGCCAGACCCCGTTCCGCATTGTGGTCAAGTCGAAACCGGTCAAAGTGACTCTGGACGAAAACGACGAAATTCTTTGTGAAAACAAGACGCTTTAGTATTGTATGCGACCCCTGGGTTCGAAGCGGGCTCGCAGGGTTTCTGATTCTTCTGGGTAGTTTTGCTGGTCAAACGGAGGATCGCGCCGACGATGCCACTTCCCGGCTGCACCGTCACTACATTTTGCATTCAAAGTCAGAACAGTACGTTTTTACGGAAGTGAATCGGCTGCGAGCAGAGCGAGGGCTTTGTCCTCTCATAAGGAATCCGAAGCTGCAGAAAGCGGCGCGCCAGCATAGCTATGATATGGCCAGCTTAGGGTATTTTGGTCATGTGGACCTTGAAGGCAGGAACCTCGAACAGCGTCTCCTCCCGTTTCGAGTCAGTTGGAGACGAGTTGCGGAAAATGTTGCAAAATGCCTGGGTCCGGATCCAGGGCAAATGGCCATGGAGGGCTGGCTGCAAAGCAAAGGGCATAAACGGAACATTTTTGACCCGGATTTCAGTGAGACGGGCATTGGGGCCTATATCGGACCAGACGAGGAAGTGACGTTTTGCCAGATTTTCCTGGGTCGCTGAACAGCCCCTGTGGGTGTTCCCAGTTCTCAAATCGACTCCGATGATTTGGGCCTCCACCGCAAGATGGGGTGACGGGCCGCCTGGACTTCATCCAGGCGTTTCACGCGCGTGGTGTAGGGGGAATGCAGCAGCAGGTCGGGGTTGTTTTCCGCCTCTTCCGCGATGGACTTCATGGCATCGATGAACAGGTCCAATTCCTCACGGCTTTCGCTCTCGGTCGGCTCGATCATAAGGGCCCCAGGGACGATGAGGGGAAAAGCCACCGTGGGGGGATGGAATCCATAATCCATCAGGCGTTTGGCAATATCCATCACCGTAATGTGGTGCATGGCCTGCTTCTTGTTGGAAAAAACCACCTCGTGGAGGACCGGCTCGTCATAAGGGAGGTCGTAGACTCCCCGAAGTTTGTGCTTGATGTAGTTGGCGTTGAGAATGGCCACTGAACTGGCTTCCTTCAGCCCCTCAGCCCCATTCGCCAGAATATAACAAAGAGCTCGTACGATGGTCCCGAAGTTACCGTAGTAGGCCTTGACCTTGCCGATTGAGAGCGGCCGGTCGTAATTGAAGTAGTATCTGCCTGTCGAATTGACTTCCACGATCGGGAGGGGGAGAAAGGGCTCAAGGACCTTCTTGACGGCAACGGGCCCCGCGCCCGGTCCGCCGCCCCCATGAGGAGTAGAGAACGTCTTGTGGAGATTCATATGCAGCACATCGATGCCAAAGTCCCCCGGCCGGGTCAAGCCCATCAACGCATTCAAATTGGCTCCATCCATGTACACCAGGCCGCCGCGGGCGTGAACCAGTTCTGTAATGCTGGCAATTTCCGGCTCGAAGATGCCCAGCGTATTGGGATTGGTCAGCATGAGGGCCGCCACCTCGTCAGACATCGCCCGGTCCAGGGCCTCGAGGCTGACGCAACCGTGTTCATCCGATTTCAGGGTCTCTACACTGTACCCGGCAATGGCCGCACTGGCCGGGTTGGTGCCGTGGGCTGAATCTGGAATCAGGATTCTCTTTCGGGAGTTTCCCCGGTTGAACAGCAAGGCTCTAATCATCATCACTCCGGTCAACTCGCCACTAGCCCCGGCGGGCGGCTGTAAACTCACAGCGTCCATCCCGGTAATTTCCGCCAGGAAATCGCCAATGGTTTTCAGGATTTCCAGGTTCCCCTGAACCATCGATTCCGGCATCAAAGGGTGTGTGCCGGCAATGCCTTCCAGTCGGGCTACCCTCTCGTTGATGCGAGGATTGTATTTCATAGTACAGGAGCCCAGAGGATACATCCCCGTGTCGATACTGTGGTTCCAGGTGGAGAGGCGGGTGAAGTGACGGATGACATCCACCTCGCTGACTTCAGGGAATTCATCAATCTCCGGGCGGATGTTCTCACTTCCCAGTGCGCCTTCCAGATTCGCTGCGGGAACATCCAAACGAGGAAGGTCATAGCCGTGGCGTCCGGAGGAACTGCGCTCGAAGATGAGCGGTTCATCCTGGTTGACGTGTGGAGTGGCTTTGCGTATTGGCATGGCAATTTATAGAGTACTGAAGATTTGGACCAACTTGTCAATATCGGCCTTCGACCTGGTCTCTGTTACCGAAACCAGCAGGCTGTTGCTCAGGGCAGGGAAGTACCTCTCGAGATCCAGCCCGGGCACTACCCCCTCATTGGAGAACCGTTTGGAAATCGATCCCAAGGGCTGAGGCAGTTGTAGAACGAACTCATTGAACCTGGGGCCTTCGAAAAGAACTCGAAGTCGAGCCAATTTCCGGAGTTCGCGGAGGGCATACTGGGTTTTGGCGATGTTCTGGAGTGCCACCTCCCGAATTCCTTTTTTTCCGAGGAGGCTGCAGTAAATCGTCGCCATCAGCGCAAACAGGCTTTGATTGGTACAAATATTGGAGGTGGCCTTTTCGCGACGGATGTGCTGCTCCCGTGTCGAGAGAGTCAAGACGAAACCGCGCCTGCCCTCGGAATCCACGGTCTGCCCGACCAAGCGACCGGGAAGGTTCCTGACGAATTTCTCCCTGGAGGCGAGGAAACCTACATGGGGCCCTCCGAAACTGGGGGGGACTCCCAGCGACTGGGCTTCCCCACAAACCATGTCGGCGCCGGCTGAGCCGGGAGACTTCACAATGCCCAGCGCCAGAGCCTCGGCCAGGTTGACAATTAGCAGGGATCCCCGTTCGTGCGCCAGCGTTGCCACCTTCTCGACAGACTCGAGATTCCCCAGGAAATTAGGGGACTGAATCATTACGGCGCCAACGTCCTTCGCGAGACATCGATCTAGTTCCTTCAAATCGAGAGTGCCATCCTGTTGGTAGCCGAGAGGCTGAACTTTGAGGTTCTGATGATGAAGGTAAGTATTCACCACCCGGCGGTACTCGGGATGAACCGTTTCGGCCAGCAGGAAACGATTCCGCTGACTGATGCGGGCCGCCATCAGTATGGATTCGGCCAGGGCAGTGCTGCCATCATACATAGAGGCGTTGGAAACCTCCATTCCGGTCAACTGACACATGAATGTCTGAAACTCAAAAATGGCCTGAAGCGTACCCTGGCTGATCTCGGCCTGGTAGGGAGTGTAGGAAGTGAGGAACTCAGCACGAGACACCAGGGATTCGATCACGCTCGGGATAAAGTGCTGGTTAACGCCCGCGCCAAGAAAAGACAATAGTCCCCTGGCGTTCTTGCCTTCCAGCTCCTTGAACATTTCCAATAACTCGGGCTCCGAGAGAGGGCGGGGAAGAGCGAGCAGCCGATTTAAGCGAACCTTCTGCGGAATGCCTTCCAGCAGGTCTTCAATGGACTGAAGGCCCATTTCGATCAGCATTTGCCGCTGGTCGTGTGCGGAATTTGGAATGTACCTCATTTACTCGGCTGACTCCTCTGCCACAAGCTCAGCGTATTCCTCGGCATTCAGCAAGTCTTTAACCTCTTCCGGGTTGGCAATCTTCAGTCTGACAAACCAGGCATCCCCATAAGGGTCAGTGTTTACCAGTTCAGGGGAGGTAACCAGGTCCTGGTTCACTTCTACCACTTCGCCGGCTAGCGGACAGAAAACCTCGGAGACTGCCTTTACAGACTCGACATTTCCAAAGGGTTCATTAGTGTCAAAGGAGTCGCCGACTTTGGGGAACTCGACGAATACCACGTCGCCCAATTCTTTCTGGGCATAATCGGTGATTCCCACCAGGGCCGTATCCTCAGTAACCCGGACCCATTCGTGCTGACGGGTATAAAGACATTCTTCCGGAAACTTCATGAATCCCTCCTTGGACTTGTGGTCTCAGCGGTCGAAGACCAGATGCTCAAGATCATTTTCTTCGGGTGTAAAAAGGTGTTGACACTACTTTGGCGGGGAATCGCTGACCCCGAACTTGAATCTCCAGGGACACGTCTAATGCGCTGAGTTCCAGTGGCACATACGCGAGGCCAATGTTCTTCTTGAGGAAAGGAGATGGCGAACCGCTGGTAACCGTTCCGACCACCTTGTCGGCATGGAGGACAGGGTAACCGTCCCGGGCTATCGCTTTGCCTATCATCTCAAAGCCTACCAAGGTTCGAGTGAGCTTCACCTTTTGTTCAACCAGTGCCGACCTCCCGATGAAGTCTCCTTTCCCGGTCTTCACAATCCAATCCAACCCGGCCTCCCACGGGTTAATCTGGTCCGAAATCTCGTGGCCATAAAGGGCCATCCTTGCCTCCAGCCGTAGGGTGTTACGGGCACCCAGGCCGACCGGTATCAGCCCCCGAGATGACCCTTTTTCCATCAAACGGCTCCAGATCCGCTCGGAATGTTCCGGGGCAAAGTAGATCTCAAAACCGTCCTCCCCGGTGTACCCGGTTCTGGAGATGAGGCATTCCACTCCGTCCACTAATCCGAAGACGAACCCGTAGTATTTGATCGCTCCCAGGTTGCTCTCGGTCAATGGTTGGAGAATGGCTTGAGCGTTGGGGCCCTGGATCGCCAGTAGGGTATATTGGGTAGTGACGTTTTCCACAACCGTATTAAACCGGTTCTGGCTGCCAATCCACTCGTAATCCTTCTCTGTATTGGAGGCGTTGACGCACAGAAAGTAGTGGTTCTCATTCAAGCGATGAACCAGGATATCGTCAACGAAGGTGCCATTTGGATAGAGGAGCGCCGAATACTGGATCTGCCCGTCTTTCAGGCGGGAAGCATCATTACAGGTAACTCGCTGGACCAAGCCCAGGCTTTCCGGGCCCTGGATGACAATCTCTCCCATATGGCTGATATCGAACAGTCCTGCCTTGGAGCGGACCGCCAAGTGCTCCTGGATAATACCGGCGTACTCGATGGGCATCTCCCAGCCGCCAAATTCGGCCATCCGCGCTTTGAATTGCTTATGGATTCCATAAAGTGCGGTTTTCTTCGGCTAGGTTCCGGTTTCCATAGGAAGCTGCGAGATTTCTTTGAAATGCAGAAGCCAAGGCAAACTAACATAGGCCTTCAGGGGAGTCAAGCAGTAAACCGCCATTTGGAGGGGTACAGAATGGCTCGATGAAGTCGCGCCATTCGAGAGGAATGTGGCAGTGAAATCTGGAACTCTCAACGATTTTCTCAGACCTTCGGAATGTTCCATCAAAGAGAATTGAAGATATTGCCGAATAGACTGTCGAGCCTTGTGAGTCTGTTTAAAGAAAGGGTCCCAGAGGATGTATCGATGTCAGAATTGCAGCCATCTGGAAACTGATTGCCAGTGTGACCGGTTCTGCATACTCTGCCAGTCCGACGAGCGGGTCCGGTTATGCGAAGACGATTTCTATTACTGCGGAGATTGTCGAGAGGTGTGCGATCTGTCGTGCGAAGATAGAATCCCGAGGAATTTCATCCTCGAGTAAGGCACTGACCGGGCTGAGACGATTCAACGAGCAGAGGTCTCAGCCCGGATCGAAGCGGAACGCTCAGGCTGCGATTTCTTCCTTCCGGTTTTGGCAGTTGATGCACAGTCTGACCCAGGGAAGCGCCTCCAACCGCTTTTCATTGATGGGTCCTTCACACTCTTCGCAAAGGCCATAGCTGTTTTGTCTCAATTTCACCAACGCATCCTTGACCATGTTTAGCAGTTGACGGTCCCGTTCACAAAGCGAATAGACTTGCTCCTTCGAATAGGACTGAACGCAGAGGTCGTAAACATCCGGCTCTGCCTCTTCAAAGTCCTTAATCCCGTCGACCCGCTTCTCCTCAATCGCCGAGTGGAGTTCCCGCAGCTTCTTCACCAGGATATTCCTGAAATCCTCTTGTTTGTTCTTCTTCATGGAGGCCTCCTTGTTGCAGACTATGCTGCCTTTACAATGCGGTCTCTCCTGACAACAGTCTGTCTGTTTCGAGACACTGAGTGCCCGATTCCTTTCAATCATTACAATTGATAGTGTTTTTGACAAAAAGGTTTCATACAATCTGAAAAAAAGTTTACCCCTTTACAATCAGCCTCCTACTCTCTGGGTCTTATTTTGAATGGGGGAAAACAGCATGAGTTGGGCGTCCTGCTGTTTATGCGGGGAGAGTGTCTTAAAAGATTGAATCTTTCCAGCTAAGATTTTGTTGCTGTAGTAGTTAGCTCATTTGCAATCCTTGTTTGAGATACCTTTCCATCGGCAACGTGTTGCGCAGGTTGATACCCGCCTCAAATCCCTTCAATGAACTGGGGCCGACGCAACTCCTTCGATGGCAAGCTATTGGCTCAAACATTTAATCTTTATAAGCAGTGCGGCACCGGTTCTCTCCGCCACACTGCTGACGGCCACACCCAGAGGAGACGAAAAGCCGGGGTAAAGCGCGGACGCGGCTGTTTCTTCTGCTGAATACTTTCTTTGTAGAAGGTGAGCTGACTTCGGAGGGCAAGCAGTTCACATCCCAATGA
>JBGPHY010000117.1:0-11622 GCA_041484625.1 Terriglobia bacterium
ACGAGAGCCGGAAATTTGTTGGGGACTACTCGGAGGTGCCATCCGGGGGAGTTCGGGACACCTCCGTCGGAGCGGTAGCAGAGTACTTCTGGCGGGGTTTTGTCTTCATTTCCTTGGCAGAAAGGGCAGAAGCCACCCTTCATCTGGACGCCTGCTTGGGTGAAATCGGTCGGTCGCTTCCCTCGGTCGGTGGCGATTATGACCCAGCGCCCGGTGATGGGGTCCTTTCTCAGTTCCGGCACGGTACCCTCCCAACCTCAACGCGTCTCACCAAAGGCCCCTCGAATGATCTCCAACCCAGGGTTTTTCATGGTCCCCCGGATGCTGACAATATCAAAACGGTAGTTTATATCATGAAGGTTATAGTGTTTTCTATATTCACGAGCCACCCGGCATATCTGCCTCCGTTTCCTCCAGTTGACAGCCTCTTCAGGACGACCGTGATGCGGCTGAGTCCGTAGCTTCACCTCAATGAAGCAGAGGATCTCCTTCTCCCAACCAACCAGATCGATCTCCCCCATAGGCCTGCGATATTTGCGGGCAACGATTCGGTAACCCTGGCTTCTCAAGTAATGGTAGGCCAGCATTTCGCCGCTGTCGCCAATCTCCAAACTGGTTGAACGAGCGCCATAGCGATCTGATGCGGATCCCCTCCGAAGTGAAAGATGAAGCCCCCTAAGCCAGTAAACCAGCTTCTGGAAAACAAAAAAGCTCATCGGCAATTCCGCTCAGGTGGAATGAGAGATTGAATCAAAAAGCAAATCAATCGTGGCTACCCGGGCTACCACCTCGCTCTACCTCGGTCAAAACTTCCGCCAAAACCTCCAAGGCAATTTCAGCCTGGGCCCGGCTGACAATCAAAGGAGGCATTAATCGAATCGTGTTTTCGCCGCACCCCAAAATCAACAACCCCTTCTCGAAGCATTTTTGAACAACCAGCGACTTCTCGGCCGTGGCCTTGGTTTTTTGAGTTCGGTCTTGGACCAATTCGATCCCGATCATCAGGCCGAGTCCCCGGACATCACCGATGAGAGGATGCCGTTTAGCCATTTCTTTCAGACCGTCGAGCAGGAACTCCCCTATCTCCGCCGCATTCCCTACCAATCCTTCCTCTAGCAACCGGATAGTCTCCAGCGCGGCCACGCAGCTAACTGGATTTCCACCAAACGTCGAGGCATGGGCACCAGGTTCCCAGCTCATCAATTTCGAGGAAGCCACGGTGGCTCCGAGGGGAAGCCCGGAGGCAATCCCCTTGGCGAGTGCCACGATGTCCGGCTCGCAGTCGAAATGCTCCACGGCAAACATCCTGCCTGTCCGGCCCATTCCTGACTGGACTTCATCGGCAATGAGGAGGATGCCGTATTCTTGTCTGAGTCGCATCAATTCATCAAAGAATTCCCGCGGAGGCACAATGTAGCCACCTTCGCCTTGAATCGGCTCGAATACGATGGCCGCAACATCCGAAGGGCTGAGTACGGACTTGAACAATACGTCTTCGATCGTACGGACGTTGCAGCAGTGGTTGCCCCCCTGATGGGGGCAGCGATAGCAGTAGCAGTAAGGAACATGATGGACTCCCGCCAGCATGGGCCCAAAGCCTTTGCGTTGGATCGGTTTGCTGGCGGTCAGCGACAAGGAGCCATAGGTCCTCCCGTGGAATGCATTGTAAAACGCGATGAAGTTTTTCCGTCCGGTGGCGAAGCGCGCAAGCTTCATGGCGGCTTCGATGGCTTCCGTGCCAGAGTTTCCAAAGTAGACCTTCTTGTCGACGTCTCCCGGAGTAATTTCAGCCAACTTTTCGGCGAGGGACGCCATAGCAGGATAATAGAAGTCGGTCCCCGACATGTGGATGAGTTTCGCAGCTTGCTCCTGGATGGCCTTCACAATCCGGGGATGACAGTGGCCCGTGGCACAGGTGGCGATGCCGGCACTGAAGTCCAGGAAGGTGTTACCGTCGGCGTCCACCACCACCATCTCATGGGCTTCTTCCACCACTAAGGGATAGGGGCGACTGTAAGAAGGGGAAACAAAGCGGTGGTCTTTCTCCAGCACTGCCCGGGCTCTGGGGCCCGGTAATGTCATCTTTATATGGATCCACGGATTCTCGCGCATGAGATTCTCCTTTCGCCAGAAAACAGCGATCCTGTAATGCGGAGGTATTGATCTGCGGGTCAGGCGCCTCTGAGAAGACAGAGGTTGCTGGCGAGCACTAGGCGGCGCTGAAGAGACCCGGACGCGCCCGACATGGGAGAAAACGGTCCGGCACTTGAAAGTCCGTTCGAGCCAGAGAGCTAGTTAGCGCTTTTTCCATCGGGTACCCTCCCGGGTATCCTCAATGATATAACCCAGCTCGTAGAGTTGGGTACGGATCTGGTCAGCCAGGGCGAAGTTCCTGGCTCTGCGAGCAGCCAATCGCTCTTCAATCAGCCTCTCGATGTTGCCGTCTACCACCGAACCGGAGTCCTCCAGGATGTCGAACACCCGGTTCATCCGCTCCAAGGCATCTTGTATCGGCTGACGATTGCCTTCCTGCACCAGACCGTTATCCATGAGGATGTTCATCTCGCGAACCAGGTCAAACAGGGCAGCCAGGGCCTGGGCGGTGTTCAGATCGTCGTCCATGGATTGTTCAAACTGCTCGAGGGCACGTTGGATAATCGGGTGGACATCTACATTGTCACCGGGGCGGAAAGAGCCCGTCCTCAAGCGCAACTGGAAATCGTGCAGACGCCTCAGCGAACTCTTGGCCTGGTGAAGGGCGTCGAAGGTGAAATTCAGCTTCCGCCTGTAGGGCACGCTGAGCAGTAAGTAACGCACTTCGAGCGGATTGATCCCCTTGTGGAGGAGATCTCGAAGCGTGTAATAGTTGCCCTTGGACTTCGCCATCTTTTCGCCTTCCACAATCAAATGCTCCCCATGCATCCAGTAACGGACGAACGGCTTACCTGTGTCTGCTTCGCTTTGGGCGATTTCATTTTCATGGTGAGGAAAAATATTGTCGACGCCGCCGCAATGCAGGTCAAAACTCTCCCCAAGATATTTCATCGACATGGCGGAACACTCAATGTGCCACCCCGGACGCCCCGGTCCAAGGGCTGTTTCCCAGTAAGGTTCTCCGTCCTTGGGAGCCTTCCAAAGTACGAAATCCCGGGCATCCTGCTTATCATATTCATCGACGTCGACCCGTGCTCCCGCCAGGATTCCCTCGGCATCCAGTTTGGAGAGTTTTCCGTACTCCTTAAAGTCCGAAATCCGGAAGTAAATTGAACCGTCTTTCTCGTATGTGTAACCCTTGGCCGAGAGTCTTTCGATCATGCTCACCATTTCGGGAATGTGGTCCGTGGCATGGACCACCTGGTCTGCTTCCTCGATTCTGAGTTGCCGGCAATCTTCCATGAATGCCGCCGTATAGCGGTCCGTGTATTCCCGGAGCTTGCCGGGCTCCTTGGCCCCCGAATTCCGGATGGTTTTATCGTCCACGTCAGTGACATTCATGACGTGCTTGAGCTGGAAGCCCTTCAGCCGCAGGTAGCGCTTCAACACATCTTCAAAGATGAAAGTTCGGAAGTTGCCAATGTGAGCATAGTCATACACAGTTGGTCCGCAGGTGTACATGCGGACCAAATCGTCTTCCAAGGGACGGAATTCCTCCAATTGGCCGCTCAAAGTATTGGTGATTCGGAGCACGGAACCTCTACCCTTTCCACGAATTCTTCCAAAGCATAGGGCTGAAGAGCTGAAAAGTCAATCAGGACGCGGTTTTTCCGTGCACCTTTACACCGTTTTCAGGTCCGTGCTAGACTCGGGTGTTTTTGGATCGGCGCTCGGCCTGAGACATATAAAGAGTTCTTATGCAACCGCGGCAACCCCGGGTTGACGTGGAAGTAGTGGCGCAAGCTGCTCAGTTCCATGACACCATTTCCCTGCCGAGCGAAGCCTCCGGAGTGCAGGATGGAGTTCTGGGCAAAAGAATAGGTCTATTTCCTCTTGCTGAAACTACAACGAATCCAGGCACAAGGCTTTAAGTCATTTGCCGACAAGACCGAACTGGTATTCAAGGGCGATGGTATTGCCGTCATCGTGGGTCCCAACGGTTGCGGGAAGAGTAATATCTCCGATGCCATCGCCTGGGTATTGGGGGAGCAGAGCCCCAAGTCGCTACGCGGCGGCCGGATGGAGGATGTCATTTTTAATGGCACTCGTGCTCGCCTCCCCCTGGGTCTGGCAGAAGTTTCACTGACTTTTGTGGATCCGGAGGTATTGAGGGAGGCCAGTTACCCGTCGCCGATTGTGACGCCGGAGATTTCGAGCGAGGAAGCCGCTTCGGAAAGGGGCATTGCCCCTCACTCATCTGCGTCCGCTGACTCGGCAGAGGTGGAATCAGTCGGCGCCGCTGCGGCTGTAATGGCACCGGAGACAGGTGTGGCGGTTGCGGTCCGACGCAAGCGGAGGCCTCGAGTTCAGCCCACCCCCGGCGAACTGGTTGTCTCTCGCCGTCTCTTCCGTTCCGGCGACAGCGAATATCTGATCAACGGTCGCCAGGTCCGTCTTCGCGATATCCAGGACATCTTCATGGGGACCGGTTTGGGGCCGGACTCGTACGCCATTATTGAACAGGGTCGGGTGGGTATGATCCTCAGTTCCAAGCCTTTCGACCGCCGCGCCATTATCGAAGAAGCTGCCGGGATCACGAAATTCAAATCCAAGCGTAAACTGGCGGAGTCAAAACTGGAGCAGGCCAGACAAAACCTGCTGCGGGTCAACGACATTACAGAGGAGGTCAGCAAACAACTGAACTCGCTGAAACGCCAGGCTTCCAAGGCCCGCCGCTATGGAGAACTGCGAGAGAAGATGCGCCAGGTCTCCAGGTACCTCTTTCTGGCCCGCGAGCTGAGACTCGAAGCCCTTGTTCAGCAGAACGAGGCGCAATTGAAGACGATCACAGACCAGTGCCAGGAAAAACACCAGTCCATCCTGGACCAGGAGGGTGTTTACCGGCAAAACAACATCTCGCTCCTAACCATGGACGAGCGACTCAAAACAGAACGTGAACAATTGGCGGGGCTCAACCTGGAGATGGAACGAGCCCAGCAACGTGTGCAATATCAGAAGGCGCAATTGGCGGAACTTGACGATCGGTCCCGGGAAAACAGCCAGGAGATTGAACGGTTACGCGATCAGGAGCGGCTCCAGCTGGAGGAACAGGAGTCCAAGCAGAAGGGACTCGAGGAAGTCACTGGGTACTTCGAACAGCTAAACGCGAAATTCCAATCGCAGAACGACTATTCACAAAGCCTGCAAGCCCGGATTCAGGAAATTGAAACTTCCGAAGACCAGTTCCGCTCTCGGCTTCTGGATTCGGTGGGCCGCGCGGCTGCTTTGCGCAATCAACTGGGGCAACTCGATGAGTTGGAGAGGCGCCTGGAGCAGCAGATGTCGCGTCTGGATGCGGAGAAAGCGGAGATAATGGCCAGCCGCGAGTCCTTGTCCCGGGAACTCGGCATGGCACGAGGACAGCAGGAAGAACAGTCCCGCCAGCTCGGAATGCTCCGCGAGATGGGATCCCAACTAGGGCAAAGGCTCACCGAGCTCAAGGAACAGGAGTCGTTGGCTTCTCAGGAGCTGGCTGACCGCAAGGAAAGGTTCAGCGCTGGAACTCACCGCCTAAACTCCCTTGAAGATCTGGCCGCCCATCATGCTTACAACACTGAGGCCGTCCGCCTGCTCCTCTCGGCAGCCTCTGAATCTGCCGCAAAAGGATTCGAGACCCAGGGCATTCTGGCTGATTTGATCGAAGTCGAACCCCCTCATGAATCCATTGTCGAGGAATTCCTGAAACAGGAACTGGAATTCCTGTTGGTGGAGTATCCCAGAGCAGTGGAAGAAGGGATTGCCTTGCTGCGCAAGAAGGGGGCGGGGAAATCCACTTTTTTGCTTTGCGGGGACAACGCGACTAGAGAAGACCGGGAAACCGAATCCCAGGCGGAAGAGCTGGCTCGCTCCGACCTTTCACTGGTCCCCCTGTGTCATGTTATTCGTTTCCCCGAATCTGTCCGAACCGCTGTCGTGGAGGCACTTCCCCACCTGCACGAAACACTTATCGTTCCCAATTATCAACAAGCCTGGGAACTGGCCCAACAATATCCCCGACTTATTTTTCTGACAGCTGAAGGTGAGATGGTCCGTGGTCGGCTCATCTCCGGCGGAGGCAGAACCACGGGCGGACATCTTTCTCTGAAACGGGAGATTCGGGACCTCACTCGAAAGGTTGATGCTCTGCGCAGGGAAATTGGGATCAAGGAAGAAGAGCTTCGGATCTTGCGTCAGTCAGTCCAATCTCTTGACCAACAATTGCAGGAGGCACGCGGCCAGATCCAGGAGTTGGAGAAGGTGCTGGTAGGCACCGAACTGCAAGCCAGACAGGTCGAAAGCGAATTGGAGCGGGTCAGCCGCCGAGAAAACCTGGCCCAGCTGGAACTCAAGCGAATCGAGGAAGAAAAATTGCAGATCCGGCTGAAGCGCGTCCAGCACGAACAGGAGATTGCCTCGACGGACACCACCAAGGCCGAAATCGAAACCCTGATCGCCCAACAGCAGAACAGCCTGAAGCAGATGAAAGATCAGGCCAGCCAGGATTCGCAGACCCTGAGTGAACTTCGTTCTGACCTGGCCACTTTCCGAGAGCGCAAACTGTCGGCCGAAGCCGAGCTCAACCGCCTGACCGGCAGCCTCAGGGATTGCCAGGAACGCATTGCTCGCCTGGAATCCCAGAGGGCCTCCTGGATCCAACAAGTCCGGGAGATTGCAGAGTCCTGTCGATTGACGGAAGGGGAGCTTTTCCGCCAATCTCTGCGCAAATCAACTTCCGAGGCCGAAATCCGCACTCGTGAGTCTGAGATGGCGGAACTTCGGACGGTGCAGTCCGGCCTGGAGCAGGATTTGCTGCAACTGCGACTCAGCCTGGAGTCTGTCCAGGAAGAGAGGACCCAGTTGGAGATTGCCCATGCCCGACTGGCTTCAGATCTCTCCCATCTGGAGGAAACCTGCCAGAAAGAGCTGGGAACCTCCCTGGCGGAAGTGTCTCCCGAGGAAGCAACCTCCCTATCTGAGGAAGACCTTCAGCAGTTAGAGCAGCAGTACCGCGAACTGATGGACCGGATCGAAGGGATCGGACCGGTGAACATGATGGCCCTGGAGGAATACCAGGAGTGCGAGAACCGCTTCCAATTCCTCACGACTCAACGCCAGGATCTGCTGGACTCGATCGAGGACACCAATGCGGTTATCAAGGAAATCGATCAAGTCTCCCGCGAGCAGTTTCGGGAGGCCTTCATCGCCATCAATTCCAATTTCACGGAGAGTTTCAGGAGCTTGTTTGGGGGCGGCCACGGCGAAATGAAGTTGTTGGATGAACAGGACGAACTGGACAGCGGGATCGAGATCATCGCTCAGCCGCCCGGAAAACGCTTGCAGAACGTGCTATTACTCTCAGGAGGAGAGAAGGCACTGACGGCGGTAGCCCTCCTGCTGGCCATCTTTAAATATCAACCCAGCCCCTTCTGCGTGCTTGATGAAGTGGATGCTCCGCTGGACGAAGTCAACATTGGACGCTTCTCTCAGATGATCCAGCTGATGAGCGCAGGGACGCAATTCCTGGTCATTACCCACAATAAGCAAACAATGGAGGTAGCTGATACTCTCTACGGGGTCACGATGCAGGAAGCGGGCGTCTCAAAGCTGGTTTCCGTACAATTTGAGTAATTCAAACTCTGTGCAGAATTCGAATTGACAAGGCCACTATTTGTACTAAAATGGCCCTCTGCCTTACCTGGAGGATAGGTCGTGAAAGCGAGCGGACCCGGTGTTTCCGACCCCGATTTGCCCGCTTCCCTTTCCATACTCCCGAGAACAAAACCGTTGAGAGTTGCCTGAGAAAAAATCGGCTATGACTGATACCAATGTTCTCCACCAAGTTTCTTTGGGTGATTTTCCGCTGCTGGGCCGGGGTAAGGTTCGAGATATTTACGCGGTCGGCGAATTTCTGTTGATTATCGCAACAGACCGGATTTCCGCCTTTGATTTCATCCTGGGCAGCGGCATTCCCGACAAAGGGAAGGTCCTGACCCAGATGTCTCTCTTCTGGCTGGATAGGATAGGCGACATTGTGCCCAACCACCTGGTAACTGCCAGTGTCGATGAGTTTCCTTCAGAGTTGCAGAAGTATGCCAACCAGTTGGAAGGACGATCCATGCTGGTCAAGCGCGCGCAGTCTTTCCCGGTGGAGTGCGTGGCCCGCGGCTACATGGCCGGATCGGGCTGGAAAGAATACCAGACCTCTCGGTCGGTCTGCGGCATTCCGCTGCCGGCTGGCCTTCAAGAGTCCTCGAAGCTGCCAGAGCCGCTCTTTACGCCGGCGACCAAGGCCACCAGCGGCCACGACGAGAACATCTCCTACGAGAAAACTGTAGAACTCGTGGGCCTCGAATCGGCCGAACAGTTGAAGGACCTGACTTTAGACATATACCGCAAGACTGCAGAATACGCGGCAACACGGGGGATCATCATCGCCGACACCAAGTTCGAGTTTGGGCTGTACGAGGGTCGGATCCTTCTGATTGACGAAGTCCTGACACCCGACTCCTCCCGCTTTTGGCCGGCTGCCGATTACTCCCCGGGACGGCCCCAAAAGTCCTTCGACAAACAGTTCGTGCGCGACTATCTGGAACAGATCCGGTGGAACAAACAGCCCCCGGCTCCAGCCTTGCCGAACTGGGTGGTGGAAGCCACCAGCAAAAAATACCGGGAGGCTTACGAACTCCTGACCGGGAGGACATTCTAGCTGAAGGGGCCCTTTGCGGGGAGGAGATGCAAATAGCCGGGGGAAGTGGGTGCGTAGAGGCACTCGCGACACTCGGATGAAAAGGTTGTTTCCCGCTCTTTCCAAACTCCCCCAAACCTGCGGGAGAGGCGGGAGCGAGGGGCTGGCACCAGGGCAACCCTTTTTCGAATCGGACGTCAAGGGCGGCGTCAGGTGGCTGTTCGTTGTGGGCTTCTTGCTTTTGAGGCTATCTGCCAAATGTCATCTTTCGTCGATCTTCACGTGCATTCCTGTTACTCAAGTGACGCTGATTGTACGCCTCGCCGGTTGTTTGAGCTGGCTGTGCAAGTGGGCTTGGCAGCCTTTTCGATATCTGACCACGATACGGTGGGAGCTGTTGAGGAGGGACAGGCACTCGCCAGGGAGTCTGGTATTGAACTGGTTCCCTCTGTCGAGATCAGCACCTGCTACCGATCTCGTTCCTATCATGTCCTGGCACCCTTTGTAGATACCCGGCACCCGGAGTTGCAGGACGCCCTGGAGGCCCAGTTGCTGGCCAGAATCCAGCAGGCAAGGGGTCGCGTCGCCCGCTTGCAGGAACTGGGTTTTGACATCAGCTATGACGAAGTTGTTGAACGAAACGGACCCTCTGTTCCGGTCGGTCCATCGATTGCAGAGACGCTCCTGGCTAAATCCTCAAACCGCAAGGATGTGAGGCTGAAGGCTTACCTGGTGGGAGAGAAATCGGAGGGGCGGGCGATCCGTTTTTACCGTGATTACTTCGAGGAAGGCCAGCCAGCTTTCGTGGCAGCCGACGAGATTGATACTCTACAGACATTCCGGTTGATTAAATCGGCGGGCGGAGTACCTGTATTGGCTCATCCAGGTGCCCCTTCGTTTCAGGCAGACGAACGGACTCTCAAGACATTTGTGGAAGGTGGACTGGAGGGGCTGGAGGCCTATTCCTCGTATCATGACCCAGCGGCAACGTCCGAGTTTTCCGAATGGGCCGACCGCTACCAGTTGGTGACAACGGCCGGATCGGATTTTCACGGGAAGGTGAAGCCTCACGTCGCATTTGGGTCCGTCAGGGCCCGGGGACGGGAGATGCTCGAGGAACTGCTGGCGCGACGCACTGTGTAGAGGATGATGGAGGGAGTGCGATGTCCTTCCTGGCTGGGATGACTTTTCTCGACTGGATATTCCTGGCAATCCTGATCGCCTCGGTGGCGGGAGGAATCAGCAAGGGATTTTCCCGGGAAGTTATTGCCCTGGCTTCCGTGGTTATCGGTCTGATGCTGGCCTGCTGGTTCTTCCCGTCGGCTGGCCGCTTTTACTCGGATTTTGTCAAAACCCCCGACATCGCCAATCTGTTGGGATTTATCACGATTTTTGTGGGATGCATTGTGCTGGGGGCAGTGGTCTCTCTGCTGGTTGGCAAGTTCCTGAAAGCGGTGAGCCTGCAGTGGTACGATCGGTTTCTGGGTGCAGCCTTCGGGTTACTGCGGGGATGGTTGATCGGTTCTGTCCTGTTTATGATTCTGACCACCTTCCCCGTGAAGCTGGACAGTGTGAAGAACGCCAAATTTTCTCCCTATCTCCTGGTGGGGGCGCGAGTCATATCGGTGGCTGTCCCCACGGAATTGAAAAACAAGTTTTTGGAGGGGTATCGCCAGGTCCAGAAGTTTTGGCAGTCGCAATAACAGTCGCGATATTTTGAATCTCGCATTCTTTTGTTCCTAACGATTCGGGAGTTCACCGTGAAAGATCAACTGGAATCACTGGTCAGCCAAATGGTGGATAAGGGTCTGCTTTTTGAGGAAGCCGTTTACGAATTTGAGAAGAAGTTCATCCTGAAAGCGATGGAAAAGAGCAACGGCAATCAAACCAAGGCCGCCAAGGCCATGGGCATCCACCGCAACACCCTCAACAAGAAACTCGCCAGCTACAATCACAGGAGAAGATGATTCCGGATGGAGAGACACCCCTCTGCTGGAGTGAGGGCAGGAAGACCCACGAAATTTGATCCATTTTCGAGTTGCCCCGTATTCCTCATCGGTGGGCTGTCATTGCCGAGAGAGGGCATTCTTGGAAAAGACTCCTCCTAAGCCTGCAGATGGCGCAGAAGGATTTTGATGATTCTCTCTCCTGCCTTGCCATCCCAGAGTCTGGGACGGCGAGGCGTGCCTGCCCGACGCATTTGGAGTAATGCACATCGCAGGATCTCACTTTTTCTTGTTCCGGCTAGGATATTGGTCCCTTCGGTCAGGGTGACGGGGCGTTCCGTATTGTGCCGCAAGGTAACGCAGGGAACCCCCAGCACAGAGGTCTCTTCCTGGATTCCCCCGGAATCGGTGAGCATGAGCCGGGCACGGCTCATCAAACAAAGGAAGTCCAGGTAGCCCAGCGGCTCAACGGACGAGATTCGGAAGCCCCGCCGGCCGGAGAATCGTCCATCGCCAATTGAAGTAAAGTAGTCTCCGAATCCGAATCCCTCAATTTGTTTGGCGGTGCGGGGATGGACAGGAAAGATGACCGGGATTTCCCGCGCAATAGCCTTCAGAGCCTCCAGGATTCCCTTGAAGGCCCCCCGGTCGTCAACATTACTGGGGCGGTGCAGGGTCACAACGGCGTAATCTCGGCAGGAATGGCGCCGAAAGGTATGGGGGCCCCGAGCCGGAAGGGGGGCTTGAGAAATTGGGGGCTATGGATCTTGAAGCAAGCCCAGCCGCGAAAGAATGTCCGATTCCTTTGCCCTGGCCAGATGCTTCAGCAGGCTGTCCACCATGGTGTTTCCCACAATA
>JBGPHY010000118.1:0-11599 GCA_041484625.1 Terriglobia bacterium
CTGCCGTTTCATCTGTTTCGTGGCCATCGACAAAGTCATCGAGGGAGAGCCTAAGAATGCGGCCATGGCGGCCTTTGCCGCGGATCCCTTCCTAAAGTATGTGGTGGTGGTGGATCAGGGTGATTATGTCGAATGGCAAGGACGCATGTTCCAGAAGCTATCCAGAAGAGGGTTGACGCGCGCGATCGATTTTCAGGTTGCGAAGCAAGATGCACGGGCACTGTCGTTCGGGGACGCCGTGTTTGACAGAATTACAGCCATTTCCGCCATCGAGCATATAGAAGGAAACGGGGATACGGTTGCGGTTCAGGAATTGAGTCGGGTCTTAGCGCCTGGTGGAAGGTTGGTGATCACCGTGCCGTATAATCATCGACAGTATCGAGACTGCTATGTCGAGGAGGACACGTATTCTGAACGATATACGGGGAAGCCGCTGTTTTTTCAGCGACATTACGATGATGAGGCCCTTGAAACCCGCTTGATCAAGCCGTCAGGACTCAAGGTCGCTCAACGTGTCAATTTTGGTGAACCGGGCTTTCCGTTCTTTAACACTTTTTATGCCAATCCTCGTATCCCCGTTCCACTCAAGTTGATTTATACGGGGCTGGCGCCCCTGTTCGCGAAGATATTTCTTAGCGTCTTAAAGCCCGATCAGGTTAAGACGAAGCCGAATCTCCCTGTGGTGACGGCCGAAGGGGCCCTGCTCGTTCTTACGAAATGATCCCAATGCGGGAAGCAGCATACATCATTAACCGCATCACACAGATGCCGCCCAAGGAACTCGCGCACCGGGTGGAACGTGCAGCTCATGAACTTCTGTTGCGCGGGCGTGGGTGGCTCGGGGCTGGGACGGTGTCGGACGATGATTTTCTTGCTAGTCTCAATCGAGACCAGTCTGCGTCGCTGATCCCGAAAAGTTTTGCCTTTCAGTATGACCGGGCTGCGTTCGTTTCCTGCTATCGCACTGTCCTAGGGTCGGCCGCTAACCGTTCTCTGCGCCGGGCAGAAGGCTGGTTAGCAGGGCACTATCCCTTGTTTGGAAAGAATATGGTTGAGATGGGGCCGAGAATCAACTGGCACAGAGACCCCTTAACCGGTGAGACATGGCCATCACGATTTGGGATGACGGTTTTGCGAAAGAGTTTGAAAGACGGGAAGGACCCGAAGCCGATTTGGGAGGTTAATTTTCATCACCATTTAGTAGACCTCGTCAAGGCGTACTGGCTAACCGGGGATGAACGATATGCGACCAGTGCCATTAACTCTCTCCTTAGTTGGATCGAACAAAACCCCCCTGAGAATGGCATACACTGGACCGATAGTTCGGTGATCGGGATTCGTGTCATTGTCTGGCTCCTAGTCTTGCCGTTCTTGTCCGGCTCGAACAGTCTGACACCACAGGCCATGATTTCGATTAGGAAGTCCCTCTGGGCCCAAGTCCGCCACATCGAGCGGTTTCTTTCAACCTACACCAGCCCCAACACCCATCTGATTGGGGAGGCTACTGCGATGTTTCTTGCAGGCCTCTTCTTGCCGGATCATAAAGAGGCTGCCCGGTGGAAACGTACAAGCCAGGCAATCTTGGAAGAGGCGATCATGGTCCAGTTTTCCGAGGATGGGTTCTATCGCGAACGATCGATCTATTATCACTGTTATGCGATTGAGTTCTACCTTCTCGTGTTACGTGCTGCGCAGATGTACGAGGTAACATTGAAGGGTGAGGTCTGGCAAGGAGTTGAGCGGGCGCTTGAGGCTCTCATGCATATGACGAAGCCTAATGGGGCACTCCCTTTTTTGGGGGATGCGGATGGAGGCCGAATTCTGAAACTGGACGAGCCAATCTACGAAACAGGTGCGGGACTGCTGTGTGCGGGATCTCTTCTCTTTGATCGGTCCGATTTCAAGTTCGTTGGCGGTGCCTATCGGGAAGAAGCGCTCTGGTTGTGGGGACCTGAGTCATACGAACAATTTCTCCGCCTGCCGATGAATGCCCCGTCGAACAACACCCATGTCTTTCAGGATTCTGGGCTTGTCATGGATCGAACAGGATGGGACTCACAGGCGGACGCTGTATTCTTTGCCGGGGGAAACATGGGCATGCTGTCGTCGGGGCATACCCATGCCGACTGTCTCAGCATCGAGGTCTCTTGCTTTGGGCGTCCCATGCTTGTGGATCCCGGTACATACGTGTATGGACAGGACGCATCCTGGCGCGATGCCTTTAGAAGCACTGCTGCCCATAACACAGTTACCGTTGACCAATTATCACAGGCAGAACCGGGAGGCACATTTAACTGGTTTTCCCATTGGCGTGCGAGCGCGATCCGCTGTTTCTCCATTGAAGGACTCTCAGTCATTTCGGCTTCCCATGATGGTTATACCCGCCTGCCATCCCCAGTTCGGCACCATCGCTCACTTGTATGGCGCAAGCCTGAATATTTCCTGTGCGTCGACTATTTTGAGGGGGATGGGAGGCACGACTATGAATGGGGCTTCCACTTCACCCCAGGTGCTCATGTGGTGGTCAATGAAAAGGGTCTAGTGACGGTGAATCTGGATGATGGGGCGGGACTGGCCTTGCAACCGGTGCATTTTAGTCCGGACACCTCGGTCGAAGTTCAATGTGGAACTGAGTCTCCGGGGCCAGGGTGGTATTCCGCTACCTACGGCGAAAAGATCCGTGCGCCGTTTGTGCGAGTTCGCGAATCTATCAAAGGGCCTTGCTTGCGAGCCCATGTACTGGTTCCCTACATGTCGCACAAGCCGTTGGTTATGACGGTACAGGATGTGAGGGCCGAACTGGGTGGATCAAGTGCGCATCTGCCTGGGGTCGCCTGCTCGGTGGAAATGGACGCCTTCCGGGACCTTGTCCTCTACTCCCCGGGCGTGGTCAGCGACTGGTCCTGGAATGGTCTCTCTGCGCGGGCTGAATTGGTGATGGTCCGTCGCTCACTGGGAGGGCGAGTGCTAAGCATATTCGTGAAACGTGCTTCGGACGTAGCATGGTTAGATCAGGTTCGTGTTCAATCGGGGAATGAGCTGGATTACTTGCAGATCGACTGCTGTGATGGCTCCCTACGTCTTGAGTCGAAAGGAAAAGCGGATGTGAAAGTCTGGAATAGCAAGGGCACGCATGCATACGATTGGGCGGTGGAAGGTTTGAAGCGTGTATGTGTGGAATAGCCGGAATTTTCCACTACCGCGATTCGAAGCCTGTTGATCCGCTTCAGCTCAAGCGGATGGCAGACAGTATGGTGCATCGGGGTCCCGATGACGAAGGTTTCTTTGTCGCCGGTCCTCTAGGCTTGGCGCATCGGCGCCTCAGCATTATTGATCTCAAGGGCGGTCACCAGCCGATGTCGAACGAGGATGAATCGATCTGGATCGTCTTCAATGGTGAAATCTACAATCATCAGGACCTACGACCGGTACTGGAGGCCCGCGGGCACCTCTACCGGACCCGTTCGGATACCGAATCCATCATTCACGCGTATGAAGAGTTTGGGGACAACTTCGAGACACACCTGACGGGGATGTTCGGGTTCGCCCTGTGGGATGCGCCTCGTCGTCGGCTGGTACTTTCCCGGGACCGTCTCGGGATCAAGCCCGTGTACTACACGGTGGATCGCGACCGGATCATCTTCGCTTCCGAAATCAAAGCGATCTTGGAGGTTGAAGGGATCGAACGGCGTATAGACTACGATGCCTTGGATGCCTACTTGAGCCTGCGGTACGTGCCGGGGCCCAAGACAATGTTCAAGAGCATCTTCAAGCTTCAGCCGGGCCATACCTTGACGGCTGAAGGCGGCCGGATAGCGGTGCGGCAGTACTGGGATCTGGCGTTTTCGGAGGAGCCCTGTGACGAGCGACAGGTGATGGAGGAATTTGAAGCTCTCCTGTTTGACGTCTGTCGCAGTCACCTCATGAGCGAGGTTCCCTACGGCGTCTTCTTAAGCGGGGGTGTTGATTCGAGCGGGGTTGTCGCCGTGCTGAAGGCGATCCTCAAAGATCGGCTGACGACCTTTACCGTGGGTTACGAACATGCGGATGAGATAAACGAGTTCAGTTATGCAAGGCTCGTCAGTCAGCATACAGAGAGTGAGCTTTACGAACTCACCTTGCCCGCGAAGGATTTTGCGGACTGGATCCCTAAGTTGGTGTGGCACCTGGATGAGCCGGTCGGGGATCCCGCCTGCATTCCGCTCTATTTTCTAGCCCGGTATGCCAAGGAACGGGCCACGGTCCTGCATTCAGGCGAAGGAGCCGATGAGATCCTGGCCGGCTACTCCATCTATAAGAAAATGGAAGTCATCAATCGGTTTTGTGGCGGCCCGTTGTTTCCCTTGGGACAGGTACTGGGCCGGGGGCTGGCGCCGCTGTGCGGCAAGGGGAAGCTCGCTCGGTATCTCCGGCTGTTTGCCCAACCGCTGGACGAGCGCTATCGGGGCGTCTCCGGGCATTTTCTGTCCGGCTTCAAGCACGAGCTTATTAAGGGCGGTGTGTTGCCGGATCCGGGCGGATATTCGCTGCTGACCAAGACCTTTCGGTGCTATTACGACCGTGTCAAGGCCGCTCGGGACCTGAACAAGATGCTGTATGTGGATACTCACACCTGGCTGCCTGACGACCTGCTGGTGAAGGCGGACAAAATGACCATGGCGGCCTCCGTGGAATTGCGGGTTCCGTTTCTCGATCATCGCCTGGTCGAGTTCGCCGCTCGGTTACCGGTTTCTTACAAGCTTCGAGGAGGGGAAACGAAATATCTCCTCAAGAAGGTGATGGAACGCTATCTGCCGCGCGAGGTGATCTACCGGAGCAAGAAGGGGTTTCCCGTCCCTGTGGCGCAGTGGTTCCGAAACGGCCTGCACGAACTGGCGAGTGACACGCTGCTTAGCCCCCATGCCAAGGTGGGCGCGTACTTGAATAGGGACTGCATGGGGAAGATGTTGCAGTGGCACAGGAGCGGGAAATTCGATTTGAGTAATGAGTTGTGGGGACTTTTGGTCTTGGAGTACTGGCTTCGAGAGTTTCAGGTAGAGCTATGAAAAAGGACCAAAGGATTGTCTGTTTCGCCAAGAATAGGCGAATGATTTGACCAAGAAGCAGTATATTCTGTTCCTACGAGGGCAAGAGGAGGGCAAGAGATGGAAACTCCCCTAATCTCTAGGCGCTGTCCCTTGTGTGGGGAAAATAGGGGGAAGGTATTTTATACCGATTTCTCCTATGAACACCATGGAGTGCCAGTATTTCAATGTAATGGCTGTGATATTTTATACACGAGCCACTGGCCAGGGCCGGAATGGATTGAGGAGAAATATCGGAATACTTACGACTCATTTGAGCGCAACGATCCGCTGATGAGATCGCAAATAGCCGAATCCTCATTGGCAACAATGGTAGCAGAGATCACCAGGATGTCCCCAACACCAGGTCGGCTTCTGGATTTGGGATGTGGGGGTGGATTGTTCTTGCGGTTGGCGCAGAAAAATGGATGGGAGGTATTTGGAATAGAGTTGTCAGCGCACGCTTGTGAACAACTGAGGCAGAAGTTCGGTATTACTGTTCATAATGGAAATCTTGAAAATGCGACCTGGCCTGACTCGTATTTTGATGTGATTACTTTGTGGGAGGTGTTGGAGCATTTAATAGAGCCTGTACAGCAATTGCTTCTCGTGAACAGAAAGCTGAAGCTTAACGGACTCTTAGGAGTCAGTACACCAAATTCAGATTATTACCGCTATAAGGTTTTGCTGCTGGGCAGGCTATATTCAGCTGCCTCAAAGGCCATCTGGCCGCACCCCTATGAACATGTCCAATACTTTTCATTGGAGTCTCTGAAGAGTATTCTAAATAAAACCGGATTTGAAATCATAACCGCTCGGGCTTCTGACCATATGACGTCATGCGACGTGAAGGCATCCGCCGTTTTGCAAAGCATAACGAAAATCTACCTGTTTCTAGAACAAATTACAAGACGCCTCACGGTTAACAAAATTGCTCTTTGCCAGGGCTGGACCGTGTATGCTCGGAAGGTAAAAAATTTATGAAATTGTTTGTCGTCAGACACGGCATTCCTTACTATTCAGGAGCAAGAGTGAAGCGCTTCCCCTGGTTGTCTACGAATTCCGCGTAATAGGTCTTTCAGAAAACATTGCAGTTCGTCAAGTTACGATATAGGCGGATGACCCAAGGCTTGGGGATTACCCGGCGCGTAAGTAGGCATGAAGAATGCGGAATAGGTCTTTAATTGTGGCAAGCAGGCGGGTCCTCGTAACAGACGCGAATACGACCAAAGCCCTGGCTATCGTGCGTGGGTTGGGGCCTACGCTGGAAGTATGGACTGCTTCCAATTCTCGAATTGGTTTGGCTACATGGTCGCGGTACGTCACAAAGCATCTATGTTATGGCTTCGACTCACCTGGCGATCTACCACGGTGGCTCTTGGAAACGTGCAAGAAGTACCACATAAATGTTGTCATCTGTCCGGAGGAGCAGAGTTCTTTTCTGGTATCCCGGGAAAAGGATCGGTTTGTGGCGGAAGGCATTGTGCTTACAGCTCCCCCTGTTGATGCCCTCAAGCGTGTCATGGATAAGGCGTTGACGATTGAGGCCGCGCAAGAAGTAGGCATTCCAGTGCCGCAAACCAAGGTATTGAAAAACATGGAGGAAGCAATTCCGGCAGCCAGAGAACTGGGATATCCGATTGTCATCAAGCCAAGGTTTAGTCACTTTTGGGACGGCTGCCGTTTTCTGTCCACAAATGGAATATCCTACGCCAACTCAGATGATGAATTGATGCAGGCAGTGCGGACGGCGCCCGGCGAGATGCCGTTGCCTCTGTTGCAGAAGTTTATCCCTGGGTATGGGTGCGGAATTTCATTCCTCCTGGCCCGAGACGGCTCTGTGTGCGCCGAATTTGCACATGAGAGATTGCGGGATTTACGACCCACCGGTTCTGGATCCGTATTGCGCCGTTCTGTCGCTATCGACCCTCAACTTCTGGACTGGAGTTTAGTGTTGCTCCGTCATCTCCAGTGGTCCTCAGTTGCCATGGTAGAGTTCCGTAAGGATAGCCGCGATGGCCGATTCTATTTGATGGAAATAAACGGCCGATTCTGGGGCTCACTGCAACTGGCAATAGATGCCGGCGTCAATTTCCCGGAGCTTTTGGTAAACGTGGCGCTTGGCCAGCCGGTTACAAAACCGACTTATGCTGAAGGAGTGGTTCTGCGGTGGTGGCTTGGGGACTTTATACGTGCCTTGCGTGTGCTTAAAGGAAGACCACTGGGGTTTACAGGGGACTTCCCCTCACGCCTGTCAGGGTTGCTCAGCTTTCTAGGTCCGCAGCCTCTGCGAACA
Source organism: Terriglobia bacterium (assembly GCA_041484625.1). Taxonomy (GTDB): domain Bacteria; phylum Acidobacteriota; class Terriglobia; order Versatilivoradales; family Versatilivoraceae; genus JBGPHY01. The sequence continues at coordinate 7,360 of JBGPHY010000118.1, forward strand.
AGAAATGAGGTGTTCCGTTGGAATGATCCTTGGCCGGCATTGGGAGAATTCGTATTCTTGCTGAGGAGCATCGTGCGATGAAGGTCATAGCGCATGCGCATACAACTTTCTCCAACGATGGCGAACTAAGTCCTCAGCAACTTGCGGATTTAGCGGAGAGCCGCGGTTTTCACGCTGTCCTCATGTCTGATCATTTTGAGTCTCTGACGGCCGACAGATTCTACAGATTGGTCGAGGAGTGTGAATCTATCAAGAACTGTCTCATGGTGCCTGGGTACGAACGGAGCTGGAGAGGCTACCATGTACTAGCATTTGGCGTTGATCAGTGGTTCGATGACCGAGATTTAGGAGCGTGGGCTAATGACGTCAAGGGGGCTGGTGGCATTACCGTCATGGCTCATCCGACAAGATATCGGCATCGGATACCGGAAGACATTTTGTCAATATGTGACGCGATCGAAGTCTGGAACTCTAAACCTGGTTATGATGGCTCGTCGGCTCCGAATCCCCGTGGATATCGTTTGCTCGGGACAGACCGTTATCCCATGTGCGGACAGGATATACACGGACTTCGACATGTTACATCGGTCGCTGTTGAATTGAAAAGAACCTGCAGTAGTGGTCCGCAGATTATCGATTGCCTTAAGCGCGGTGAATACCTGATGACCAATGATTTTCTGCACTTCGGAACTGTATTGCCGGGTCATGTGCGCGGCATCCTCGCCACATTCCACGCATGCCGCAGTGTGGCAGTAGGTTGCGCAATCAAAGCCTGGCCTACTTTGGGAAAGTTGAAAAGAGGAATTTCACGCACATTACAGGCAAAATGATTGAAGGATACGACATAATCTGTTTCAGTTACGATTGGGGCGGCGATCCTCTCAGCAAAAAGCATATCATGCAGGGTCTATCCAGAAAGAACCGCGTGCTGTGGATCAACTCCATCGGCAACAGAAATCCCACCGCGTCGGCGCGAGACTTTAGGCGCGTATTAAAAAAACTACGGGACTTTTTCCGGGGCTGTAATATTGTCGATGAGAATATATATGTGTTTTCTCCCCTCGTCATTCCCTTTCATGGGAATGCCCTAGCGAGATGGATCAACAAGAACTTTCTCAGATGGAGCTTACGGCTTGTGTGCCACAAGCTCGGATTTAGGAATTCCATCACCTGGACCTTCGCACCTAGCTCTGCCGATGTTGTCGGCACCCTCGGCGAACAGCTTGTTATCTATCACTGTGTCGATGAGTTCTCCGAGTTCACTGGGACGCATAAGGCGGCGATCTTGGAAATGGAGCGCAGGTTGATCGAAAAAGCAGACCTTGTGATAGTCTCTTCGAGTGCCCTCTATGAGAGTAAGCGCCGTTATAATCCGAAGACCTTCCTTGTGACGCATGGCGTCGAGATCGAACATTTCAGGAATGCATGCCGAGCGGAGACGACTGTCCCATCAGACATTGGCTCACTGCCGAGCCCTGTGATTGGGTTTTTCGGCTTAATAGCAGACTGGGTGGATTTAGAGCTTATACGGTTTCTTGCGCTTTCAAGGCCGAGATGGTCTTTGGTTCTTATAGGGAAGCTCGATACAGACCCGTCGCCTTTGCAGGGTCTTCCCAATGTGCACCTGCTTGGAAGGAAGGACTATCAGCTCCTGCCTGGCTACTGTAAGGGGTTTGATGTTGCAATATTACCCTTTGTCGTGAACAACCTTACGATGGCGGCAAATCCGCTGAAACTCCGCGAATATCTGGCTGCAGGACTGCCGGTTGTTGCAACAGCGATCCCGGAAGTGGAACGGCTAGACGGGCTATTATCTATAGGAAGGAGCTATGAACAGTTTCTCGAAAAAATCCAGGCCTTGATTGCAGAAGGGAAAGTGCGACCTCAGCCTTCAATCTCGGAAACTATGGAATGCGAATCGTGGGACAGAAAAATAGAGGAGATGAGCGAAATTATCACCCATCATGTGCAATCGAAGAAAGTGAGAGTGGCTGAAGGAAAAGGACTTTCACGGTAGTCGGATCAGTCAAGGAGATGAGGGTTTTTGAATACAATCATGTAAGGGTTGAGATCCATGGATATACAAGGGGTTTTCTAGTTCTGCGGAGAGAGAAAAGGTGAGAGCGATATCCCTTGAATACCATGACGTTGTTGACACCGGCAAGTATGATTCGAGTGGCTTTCCAGGGACCGACGCCGCAAGATACAAACTGGAGCGTGACGAGTTCAAAAGCCATTGTAAGGCCATCGCTGGCGCCATAACGTCGCAGCCAATTAGAATCTGTGATTTTCATGCAGGAACGAACAGGTTTACTCCTTTGTTCCTCACGTTCGATGACGGCGGATCCAGCGCCTACTCCTATATCGCCGACATTTTGGAGAGCTATGGCTGGCATGGGCATTTTTTCGTCACGGTGAATTATATTGGTGCACCATCCTTTGTCACCCAAGAGCAAATTCGAGCGTTGCGAAAGAAGGGGCATGTCATCGGCACGCATTCATGTTCCCATCCGGAGCGAATGTCATATTTAAGTTGGGATCAACTGATAGAAGAATGGGGGACAAGCGTCGCCATATTGTCTGACATGCTGGATGAGCCCGTCACTATTGCTTCTGTCCCGGGCGGGTACTTCTCGAAAAAAGTCGCAGAGGCGGCTGCTGTGAGCGGCATTAAAGCACTTTTCACTTCGGAGCCTACTACATGGTGCTACCATGTCAATGGATGCTTGGTCCTGGGTCGCTACACTGTGTTGAGAGGGGTGGCGCCTGAAGTTAGCGCAGGGCTTGCTTCTGGTGAGCTGTTGCCGAGGCTGAGGCAATCGTTATTTTGGAATGCGAAGAAAGTAGTAAAAGTTCTTGGTGGCAGGTCTTATTTGAAACTAAGGAAATATATTTTAGAGGGGTGAATTGATGTGCTTGCCTAATCGGGCGCGCGGATTCCCGGAGAGAGGTAGACGACGTGGGTGAAGCGGACGCCCTCATCGATGGGAGAAGAGCCCAGGCACGATCGGAAGTCGGCAAGACAATCATCGTGGGGGTGGTTCTCACGGTGCTGCTGGGCCTCCTGTACCACGACATTCTCTTTCGTATGGCCACGCAGTGGTACGACGACCCGGATTACTCTCACGGATTCCTGATCCCGTTCCTGTCGGGCTACTTCGTCTGGGAACGTCGTGAGAAGTTGCGCGCCCTCTCCCCCATGCCCAACGTCTGGGGTATCGGCCTGCTGGGGTTCGGGTTGCTGATGCTCGTGATCGGCTCCCTTGGCGCAGAGTTGTACATGCAGCGGACGTCGCTCATTGTGGTCATCGCCGGGCTCGTGTTGCTGGTGCAGGGGCGCGACGCCTTACACATCCTGATGCTCCCGATCGCCTTCCTGTTCTTCATGGTGCCCTTGCCGGCCATTGTGGTGAACGCGGTGTCGTTCCCGCTCCAACTCTTTGCAGCCGAGGTCGCGACCTTCTGCTTGTACAATCTCGGGATCCCGGTGTTGCGAGAGGGGAGCATCATCGCTCTAGCAGGAACGACGCTCGAAGTGGCCGAGGCCTGTAGCGGCATTCGGTCGTTGCAGGCGCTCCTGGCGCTTGGCACCGTCTATGGGTACTTCTCTCAGCGTGCGATGTGGAAACGGTGGGTGCTGGTCCTCCTCTCGATTCCGATCGCCATTGCCGCGAACGCGTTCCGTGTAAGCGGCACCGGCGTATTAGCTCATTACTGGGGGGCCCAGGCTGCAGAGGGGTTCTATCATACGTTCTCGGGCTGGCTGATCTTCGTGGTGGCGTTCGTGCTGCTGTTGGGCGCCGGCGCCGTGTTGTCGAAGATAGGGAGAAAAGGATGAAGCGCTGGCCGGTTGTCGTCGCGGTTGTGATGCTGGTGAGTACCTGGGGCCTGCTGCAATCACTCTCGCATGGTGACCCCGTTTTGGCCAGAAAACCTTTTGTCGAATTCCCGCTTACCCTCGCCGACCGATGGCAGGGCAGGGAGCTCCGCCTAGAGCAGCAGATCCTGGATGTCCTGAAGCTCAGTGATTATATGATGCGGGTGTATCTCCCGCAGTCGCGAGTCAGTGGGCAGGGGCAGGGCAGGGAGGAGCAGACCCTAGTGTGGCTGTATGTGGGCTATTACCAGAACCAGCGGACGGGGGCCACGTACCACTCGCCCAAGAACTGTCTTCCGGGGGCAGGGTGGGAGTTTGTGGAATCCGAACATGTGGCTGTTCCGGTCTTCGGCGGAGCGTCCA
>JBGPHY010000119.1:0-11507 GCA_041484625.1 Terriglobia bacterium
AAAAGCCCGAGAAAGAAAGTTCCCAGCAGCCCCCCGTAGGGGACCGCCGCAATCTTCAAACCAAGCTCCACCACCGGGCTGCGGACATCCCTAAAAAGCATGGCCCCTCCGATAAGAATTACGCCCCAGAATAAGGTGAAGGCACGGGATAAGGTGACTTCCTGACGGCCCCGACCACCAGTCGGGAAAAGGGTCCGGAACCAGTCCAGGTAAGTGGACGAAGCCAGCGAGCTGATCGAAGAGGACAGCGTACCCATGGCCGAAGCCAGAACGCCGGCTACTACCAGTCCTGAAATTCCGCTGGGCAGACTCTCCACAATGAATTTGGGGAAAACCTCGTCAGAGGAGTTCAGGCCCAGCTCTGAAAAGGGAGCACCTCCGTAGAAGGCAAACAGGCAAAGTCCCAGCAACAGGAAGAAGCCGAACTGCAGGACGATGAAGGCAGCGTCCAGCATGAGGGCTTTCTGGCTGTTTTTCTGATTCCGGCAACCGAGCAATCGCTGTACCAGCAGTTGGTCGGTTCCGTGCGAGGCCATGGTCAGAAAGGTTCCCCCCAGCAGCCCACCCATGAGCGTGTAGGGAGCGGAAAGGAATTCCAGCCAGGTGCTGCCTAGCCTGAGATTCAACACCTCAAACTTACTCACTCCGCTTCCGTTGGCGAAGTGGACCACATCCCCCCATCCGCCAGGGAGGCGATGTAGAATGATCCCAGCGGACACCAAGGCTCCAGCCAGATAGATGAAGAGCTGAACCACATCCATAGCGACCACAGCCTTCAATCCGCCCACGCAGGTATACAGCAGGGTGAAGGTGCCGACCAGGGCGATGCAGGTGGGATAATCCATGTCGGTAATCAGGTGAACGGGAATGGCCGTGGCAAACAGGCGGACACTCGAGGCCAGCACTCGGGTGACAATGAAGACCAAAGAGGTGAATCGGCGCAGGGAAATTCCAAAGCGCTGTCCCAAAAAGTCATAGGCAGTGACCAGCTTTCCTTCGTAGTAGGCGGGGATGAAGAGTACGCTGACCAGCAGCCGACCGATGAAGTACCCGAAAGTCAACTGCAGGAAATGCAAATTGCTGCGGTAGGCGAGGCCCGGAATGCTGATGAACGTCAGGCTGCTGGTTTCACTGGCTACAATGGAAAATCCTACCGCCCACCAGGGCAGTTGTTTGCCGCCGAGGAAATAATCCTCGGTGGAGTTTTGCCGACCGCCGGCGAGAATGCCGGCCACTGTCACTCCAGCCAGGTATAGGACAACAATTCCGTAATCAAACGCAGAGAACCCCATAGAACCGGAAAAGTCGAAGACTTTCAGGACAAGAAAGAGAGAGACCTAACACGAAAGACCCGCGCGGGTCTGGGCAATCGGACTCACTTCTACTGCAATGAAGCAATGTGGCGAAGGTTGGCAACTGGCGTTGCACCGGGTTCATCGAAGGTCGTGTTCCTGACAGGTTAACACATCACTTCAAAGTCCGTGCTACAACGGCCAGAGCTTCGCGTGCCGCGCCAAGGGTCTGTTCGATATCCGCTTCGGAATGCACCGTTGATACAAAGCCAGCTTCAAATTGGCTGGGTGCCAGATAAACGCCGCGCGCCAACATTTCTCGGAAGAAGACTGCAAATCGGCCAGTATCGGCCGATTTGGCCGTTTGCCAGTCGACGACGGGACGTCCGGTCCCTTGCCCAGGAGCAGGTACGCTGGGACCTTCGTTATTGGGGGTGAAGAAGGTGGTGAACATGGAACCCACCCGGTTGGCCCAGACCGGCACGCCCGCCTGATTGGCAGCCTCGACCATCCCTCGTCCGAGGTCTTGAGAGCGCCGCTCCAAGCCCTGGTAGGTTCCCGGTCGCTGCAGGATCTTCAGGGTGGCTATCCCGGCAGTCACTGCCAGGGGATTGCCGGAAAGCGTACCAGCCTGATAGACCGGGCCCGCCGGCGCCACTTGATCCATAACGTCTTTCCGCCCTCCATAGGCTCCTACCGGCAATCCACCCCCTATGATCTTGCCCAAGGTGGTCAAATCCGGGTGGATACCATAGCGCTGTTGGGCTCCGCCATAAGCCAATCGAAACCCGGTCATCACTTCGTCGAAGATCAGCAGGGTATCATACCGGCTGGTGATCTCACGCAACTCTTCGAGGAAACCGGACCGGGGTGGCACACACCCCATGTTCCCCACTACCGGCTCCACAATGACAGCTGCGATATCCCGGCCACGATCCTTAAAGGTCCGCTGTATGCTGGGCAGATCGTTGAAAGGGCAGGTGAGTGTCAGCTCCGCCAGAGCAGGAGGAACCCCAGGACTGTCCGGAAGCCCCAGTGTCGCCACACCGGAGCCTGCTTTGACAAGGAAACTGTCCCCGTGACCGTGGTAGCAACCCTCAAACTTGAGAATCAGGGAACGCCGGGTAAATCCCCGGGCCAGGCGCACTGCTGCCATGGTGCTTTCCGTCCCCGAATTGGTTAGCCGTACTTTCTCAATGGAGGGATAAGCACGGGTGATCAATACTGCCAGCTCGATTTCACCTTCCGTGGGTGCTCCGTAACTGGTACCGGTCTCGAGGGCTCTGTGAAGGGCCTCCATGACTTCGGGATGACAATGCCCCAGGATCAGCGGCCCCCACGAACCCACGTAATCGATGTAGCCGTTTCCATCCACATCAAAGATCCGGGACCCACTCCCCCTGGAGATGAACACTGGGTTGCTGCCCACCGCCTGGAAGGCTCGAACAGGAGAATTCACGCCACCGGGAATAAGCTGTTTGGCCTTCTCATAAAGCTCTCTCGACTTCTCGTACAAGGGACCTCCAACCAAGGCAAGAAAGAGTCCAAAGAAGCAGGTTATACCCTGGGCATCAGGAAAGCAGTCGTGCTGCCTCCTTGGCAAAGTAAGTGATGATCATGTCCGCCCCGGCCCGCTTGATGCAGGTAAGTGATTCGAGGACCAGCCTGTCCCTCTCGAGCCAGCCGTTCTGAAATGCGGCAATCAGGGCTGAATATTCACCGCTGACCTGATAGGCCGCCACCGGGAGTTCGAATTCGCTTTTGACCCGGTAAACCACGTCCAGGTAGGGCATAGCCGGCTTAACCATGAGTATGTCGGCCCCTTCCTCGACATCCAAGGCCACTTCCCGCAGCGCTTCCCGCTGGTTGGCCGGATCCATCTGGTAGGAGCGGCGGTCGCCGAACTTGGGAGCAGAATCAGCCGCCTCCCGGAACGGGCCGTAGAAACCGGAGGCGTATTTGGCCGCATAAGAGAGGATGGGAATCTTCTGCAGATGATGTTCGTCCAGGGTTTCCCGAATCGCACGAACCCGCCCGTCCATCATGTCGGAGGGGGCAATCATGTCGGCCCCTGCCCGAGCGTAGGAGAGCGCTGTCTTGGCCAGCAGCACCAGCGTCGCATCGTTGTCGACGTCGCCGTCGAGAATCTGTCCGCAATGTCCGTGGGAAGTGTACTCGCAAAGGCAAACGTCCGTAATGACCAGCAGTTCGGGCACCGCCGACTTGATGGCCCGCACCGCTAGCTGGACGATGCCGTCGTCGGCATAAGCCCCGCTTCCTTGTTCGTCCTTGGTGGAGGGCAGGCCAAAGAGCAGGATCGCCGGAATGCCCAGCGACCGAAGAACGCGGCATTCCTCGAGGACCAGATCGATCGAGAGGTTGTAATTGCCCGGCATGGAACTGATCTCTTTTCGCACCCCTTTCCCCGGACACACGAACAACGGGTAAATGAAATTCAGCGGGGATAGCCGGGTTTCACGGATCATGGCACGGATCGTTTCATTGCTACGAAGACGCCTGGGCCGATAATAAGGGACATTCATGGCAGCACCTGTGAGAAGACAAGTCACTCTTCATGATTATGGAGGAGGCTGAGGGCTTTTTCAAGCGGGATTGGGGGCACAGACGAATGGGAGCGGGGCAACGATTTCTTCCCTCCCCTCGGTCACGCCATCAGAAGCGGAGGTGTGCGCCACCCGTCGGCAGGTCCCGTTTGCAGCGCTAAAAGAGGCGTTCCTGCCTCCGAAGATTGCCGAAGGAGCCCACATTCTTCAGTGAGAAGGTAAAACGAAGTTGGGACTCGTTCTTATATCTCGGGTCAAACTGTCGCAATCCGACTTGCCGGAGTTCCAAAGAAACACCGCAACAGTCCCAGTTGTAGGCCAGTTGCGCGGCGCTATATTGGCGGGTCTGGGAATTGAAGTCATAGCTGAAACTCCAGGCGGCATTAATCCCTCGCCGGGTGAAGTTCCCGTAACCCACCACCGCCCGGAGCTGGTTGGAGGGGCGCTGGTTGGGAGGAAGATCCTTGGTCCTGTAATAAGTGAGCGCCAGAAAATTGTTCGAGACATAAACGCTTCCGGTGACGCTGGAGGCGCGGAGCGCCTGGATCTTCGGATCATAGTCCAGCCGGAAATCTACAGTGTATCGCTTCGCTGGCGTGAAGCGAACCCGGGAAATCAGTGGAGAGAAGCGATGGTAACGGTCCTCAAACGCAAACGCGGTGAGGAGATTGACAGGGTAGAAAACGTTGCGCCTCCCCGGAACCAGAACATTGCCAAAGGTGGGGTCGAGGAAATAGATCTGGCCGACCCGAATGGAAAGAAACTCACTGGTCGTGGTCCCCCCATCCGACGTGGACCGCCGGGAGAAGAACCGGTTAGTCAAAGAATACTCCACCTGGTTGGTATTACTCAGGACGTCGCGTTCATCAAAGAGTACAGTCTGCCGGAAATCTTTGACACCCACGATGTAGCGGTAGTCGATCTCCGGCTCGACGACGTGTTTGTACTTTCCCTTTCCGATTTGAAAAACTTTGGCCAGGCTGGGACCATGAAACTTTCCCTGGAGGTCCAGGGCTGAGCGAACCAGGCTCTGGGGCGACACTCCCGCAGGAGAACCAGGTGAGAGACGACTGGAGTAGTAGGTCTCGCGGGCCGCTACTGAGGGCGTGAAACTGAAGCTGTGAGCCCGGAACAGAGGGAAAGTCAGCCGGGGGTAGAGATCAAAGCGTTGCACGACCGGGGGAGTCTCCAGACTAATGTCGGTCCGGCTTAGCCCGTCCACCGCGGAGTCGAAAGAGAAATAGACAGGCCAATCTTTAAGCTGGTGAGACCGGCTAAAAAAATCAAAACTGGGAAGGGTCCGGGTATTGACCGCCCGGGGCGAGTAGTAAGTTGAGCGACGTTCCCCGAAGAAGTTCACGCTGAAGGTGGAGAAATTCCGAGTGAGGAATCCGGAGGAGACCTCATCCGGACGGAATATAGTGTTGAAGGAGTCGCCGTAGATCTGACGAAAGGTCTGCGAGCTAACCACGTCCACGTTAGCCACTCCACGAAATCCGTTCTCGAACTGGGTGTCGGCAATGACACGGGCGCTTTGCCCTCCCTGCTGCAGACGGTCGATGGCAAAAAATCCCTGGGCGAAGATATGGCTGCGTTCACTGGGGCGGGCCCGAAATTCTGCCCCACCTGCCCCTCCCCTCAGGGAAAAGTATTCCGCTGTGGCGAGGAGGTCCGCGCTCCGCCCCATTGTCAGGTAAAGCGAGTCGCGAAAGGAACGTCCCTTGGTGCTGGAGTTCCCGGTGGACGGGATCAGTAACCCGCTCTTGCGGCCGGTATCGATGGTGGGAGCCACCATGTAGGGGCTGTAGAAGATTGGAACCTTTTTGACGCGAAAAAAGGAGTGTTTCATTTTGATTTGGCTGTCCACCTTCAGTATCCCGTCCTTGACAGAGAAACTCCACTTGGGGACCTGGTCCTCGCAAGCCGTGACGTAGCCGTTTTTGACCCGGTAGGTCTTTTCGGCCAGCTTTTCTACCTCCTGCGCTTCGAAAATAAAGCCGGGGTCCACCCGGCCCTTTACCCTGTAAAAGACTCCGGTCTTGGTGCGAAGGTTGAAATGGAAGCGCTGGCCGCGGACTTTTTGCTGGCCTTGTTCAAAATAAACGTTCCCCTCCCCTTCAACTTCCATCGTCTCATCATTGCCGCGAACTTCATCAGCCTTCAGCAACAGGTCCTGATACCGGATTTCCACCTGACCCTTGGCGGTAAAGTCGTGCTTGTTGGTGCGGTGCTGTTCCCGGGCTTGAATCGTCACTGAGTTGTCGGGGGCAGTATTGGAGCCGGTCTGGCGGTTGATTGAAGTGTCGGGTCCCTGGCCTGCAACCGCAAGGCTGAAACCTTGAAGGAGAATCCCCAGGGTAAGCCAGACGACTCGATCTAACAACCGGACCGGGCTAAGCGTGTGCCTGAGGTTGAATGAGGAGTCTTGTTTTTGCAAATGGAATCCAAGTCTGAATGTCCCGGAATGAAATCCATTTTTCCAGCAACAATGCTGTAATCTAGCATGGGGTAGTGGACAATTCAATATTGCCGACCCCGAGCCCTTTTGCTAACATCGCTCGAGGATTGTATTCTGCAGGCGCATGGGAGTAGAAACTGGTCTGCTGGCAGGGTGATTAAGGGAGAGGAGCGTCTTTGGAAGTGCCGTCAGTAAAGTGCCCCGTCTGCGGGAATAGCAATCCGCGCACCGCGAACCTCTGCTCCCGTTGTCACACGCCCCTGGCCCAACTGACACAGGCTGCCGATTTAGTGAACCGCCTGGTTGAGCTGAAACTTTCCGGTTCTTCCTCTTCCAATGTGTCGGCCGAAGGTCATGGTGCCGATCAGTCTAATAGAACGCTCCCCCACATCCTCGATCGCGAACTCGTTCGACCTCAACCGGGAAAGGGTCCTGCGGAGCCCTTGGATTCGGCACCTAATTTCCGGACCGAATACCATCCCCTGGCTGAGCGCGCTCTGGAAAAAGTAAATCGCGCCCGCATTAAAAAGGCAGATCCGCCGGATTCTGTCCCTCCGTACAGCTCTATGCCTGCTCCAGAAGCTGCTGGCCAGCCGTCCCCCGATTCTCCCCCTCTATCCATCCGGAGAGGTAAACGCCCGACGGGTTCAGACAAGGGAAAGATTGAGAGGATCGAAATCAATTTGAATCAGGGAGTGCTTCCTTTTGAGGTGGTCGAATCAGAGTTGGCGGCGTCGGCTGAGGACCAGATTGAGAGCGGGTTGGAGGCTGCGGCTCTGGCCCCGCGCATGCTGGCGGGAGGCATTGACGGCTTGTTTGTGGTCGGGTGTTTCCTGATTTTCCTCGGCATCGTGTTCTTTGTGCCCGACTTCGCGTTTTTGACCAAGTCTTCATTTCTGGGATTGACTTTGGTGTATGCCCTCATTCTTGCGGCTTACCTGTTCATCTTTATCGCTTCTGGGGCGCAGACGCTGGGAATGGAGTATGAGAGTCTGCACGTCGTGGCCTTCAACGGCAAGTCTCCCTCGCTACGGGAAACCGCCTTGAGGGTCTTCGGCTACTTCGCCTCTTTGGGCTGCTTTGCTTTGGGGTTCATCTGGGCCTATTTCGATCCGGACCGATTGACCTGGCACGACCGCATTTCCCGGACCCTGATCGTGCAAAAGTAGGCTCGCCCGGCGCCGGAAAGCCTTTTACACACGTTGCGCCCTCAGAAAATTTCTTCCTCAATTTCTAACTTCAAGAGGAGAGCATTCGAATAGTTGTTGAACTTGACTTTCATTTTCATCATATTTCTATTATCCTAATGAAAAGGGATCTTCTTCACGGTAAGGACATTGGAATGGTGGAAGGATTTGTCATCACTTTGCGGGAGGGGATGGAAGCTTTCCTTATTGTGGGGTTGTGCCTGGCATACCTGAGGAAAAGCGGCCGCCGGCACCTGGAATCGGCCGTACGCTGGGGGATTGTGGCCTCTCTGGGCCTTTGTTCCATGGCTGGAGCCTTCCTCTACCAGATGACGTTTAACCAGTCCCTCTGGGAGGGCCTGCTCTCGCTAGTGGCAGCCGTTTTTGTCGGGTCACTCACAGTCCACATGTGGAGGACAGCCCCAGGCCTGAAAAAGGAAATCGAAACGCGCCTGGAGACAACAACTGGTCGACCGGAAGGGTCTAGCGCCTACTGGGCCGTTTTCCTCTTCACTGTGCTGATGATCTCGCGCGAAGGTATTGAAACTGCCCTGCTGCTGGCTTCCCTGCTTTTCCAGGAGGCCGCACGGCCGGTACTGGTCGGCTGTGTTTTGGGGCTTCTGGCGGCTGCCGGCCTGGCGTTTTCTTGGGTGCGTTTTGGGCGGCACATCAACTTGTCCCGGTTTTTCCAAGTGACCGCCCTTTTCCTATTGATTTTTGTCGCCCAGCTCCTGATCTATTCCTTTCACGAAATGTCTGAAGCTTCACTGTTTCCAAACAGCGAATATCTTCACATTTTGACAGAACCCTATGGCCCTGACGGGAAATACGGGAAATTCCTGACTTACTGCCTGGTCTTGTTGCCGGTGTCTTGGCTCCTTTTTTCTTCTCTCCTTAGCCGAAGGCCCATGTCGAGTCAAGTCTTGGTAAACGAAGTTGTTGATCCAGGTCTAGCACGTTCCAATAGCAGGGAGGGTTAACACTGTGGAAAAAATCGTCAAGCGCGATGCCGAGTGGAAGAAGGTCCTGACATCCAAACAATACCAAGTAACTCGCAAGAAGGGCACGGAACTGGCTTTCACCGGCGAATATTGGCAGAACCACGACAGAGGCGTCTACCGGTGCGTGTGTTGCGGAACTGACCTGTTCAGCTCGGATGCCAAATTCGATTCCGGGACTGGCTGGCCGAGCTTCTGGCAGCCAGTGTCCCCGGAAAACGTCCGCACTGAAACCGACAACAGTCTGCGAATCCCGCGAGTGGAGATCCGATGTAATCGCTGCGACGCCCACCTCGGCCATGTCTTCCAGGACGGCCCGGAACCAACCGGATTGCGTTACTGCGTCAACTCGGCCGCATTGAGATTCGCGAAGTCTGGATAGATCGGAGCTCCCCCAGGATTCCCCGTTTTCCTTCAATCGAGTAGGACTTGAATCTCCGTCAAATAGTTCTTGGGATTCCCCTTAAGGATCATCCCAGGACCTTTGACATAAATCTCCCGCGTTGGTAAGCCGAAGGCATACCCCTTCTTGTGGACGTACTCAAAGACCTTCGAATAGGAAGAGTCAAGGACTTTTTAGAATTCTATCTGGCAAGGAACTTGCCGGCAACTATGGGCATGCTTCAAATTGGGAATAGGTTTGCCCAATGGAGTAATTCGTGTCCTTCGTTTCTACCTGAAGACTGACATGTGCCGGAAGATAAAGTTGCCTACCAAAAAGGTTTTGAGGTGCATAGTCAATTTGATACTCGTAGCGCCGGCAGCCCTTGGGCAATTTCGTCTGACGCGCCGAGATTCGCAAAATGCGATTGTCGTCCAGGCTAATCCACAGGAAGCCCCGCTGGCGCAGGAAGACCGCTTTGCCTAAGATAGTCAATTGTCGACTGGTTAACTCGGGAACCGTCTCGAATCTGACCACCAGGCATGGCTGCCCCTCCAGCTTCTCCTCACGATCCCGGTGAAAGTCATTGGAAAAGCGATTTTCGAGGTCGAACATCCGGCTGATGGCTCCAGTAAACGGCTTGTCGATTACGGGGAAGTCCAGAGGAGGATCGGTATCCGTTTTGGAATCCGACAGGGTGCGGGTCTCGATGAAGTTCATCTGGGTCGGCAGTGTTTGGTCCCGCTTGAGCCGGACACTGTAAGTGTTCAGCACTTCGCGCGACGAGGAAACTCCCCCTTTCGGGCTGGATTGGGCAACGACAATCTTTTCCTGGCAGTGAAAATTCCGGATCGCAACCTGGTCCACGGTCAGGTTCTCACTGACTTTGCTGAGGATGAGCAGTTCATCGCTGAACTCATCATTGAAATCCGTTCCCTGCGCCAGGAATGCTTTCGGCGGGTCCAGGAGCAATCCGAGGCTGCAAAAAATCCAGAATATACAGGAAGGGCTCACTTCATTGTCTCCGCCTCTCCGGGGATTCCCAGGAGAGGATTGTTCCAGGGCTCGGCACTGTGCTAGAATGATGCCAGCATGCAGGGCCAATGGGTATGACCATGAGGCACATAGCTTCTCCTCTTCCGATCTTGCCAGAGGCCTATGGTTTGCCAGTCAGTTTGATTGATCGCTTGACATCCGTCAATTTAATCTTGTACCGGCTGGTTTGCTTGCCGAGTGAAGGTTGACTCAACCTCAGGTGGCAGTATGCCCGGAACCCTATATGTCGTGGCGACACCCATCGGAAATCTTGAAGATATAACCATTCGCGCCTTGCAAGTCTTGCGCGAAGTGGATATCTTGGCGTGCGAAGATACCCGACAGACCTCCAAGCTGCTGCACCACTACCAGATCAGCAAGCCACTGACGAGTTACCATGAACACAATGAGTCCGGGAAGGCAGCTGAATTGCTGAAATCCCTTCAGGCTGGAAAGCAGGTGGCCCTGGTCTCGGATTCCGGAACGCCATGCATCTCAGACCCTGGCTACCGGCTCGTCAAGACGGCGCTGGAGAACGGCGTTCGGGTCGTACCGATCCCGGGACCCAGTTCCCTGCTGGCGGCTTTGAGTGCTTCCGGGCGGGCCACCGATGAATTCACCTTTGTGGGATTCCTCCCTTCGCGCCAGGGGCCGAGGCGGACTTTTCTCCAAGATCTGAAGCTAGCCCCGAGGACTTTGGTATGCTTCGAAGCCCCCCACCGGTTGCTTGAGAGTCTCGAAGACATCGAAAAGGTCATGGGGAATCGTCAAATCACTGTGGCTAGGGAAGTCACCAAGCGGTTCGAGGAGTTCTTCTATGGTAGTTTGCGAGAAGCCGTCGAGTACTTCCGGGAGCGGCCTCCCAGGGGGGAACTAGTCCTCATCGTGGAAAAGGGCGGAACGCCGGAGGTGTCCTTGGGCACGCTGAACGCCGTCGAATTGGAAAAGCAACTCCGAGAGATGGCCGAAGAGCGGTCTCTTTCCCGTAATGACGCCTTGAGGTTGATGGCCCGCGAGTTGAAAGTCCCCAGAAGGGAACTTTACCGGTATCTTTTGTCGAACAAGGAATCGCTACGAGGAGGCACGCTGTGAAATTGGCCAAACGATTGAATCGGCTTGGAACGGAGACCGCATTTGAAGTCCTGGTAAAAGCCCGGGCTTTGGAGGCCCAGGGCCGAGACATTATTCACCTGGAAATCGGGGAACCCGATTTTGCGACTCCCTCTAATGTGCTGGAAGCAGCCTGCCAGGCCTTGCGAGAGGGATATACGCATTATTGTCCACCCGCCGGGCTCATTGAATTACGGGAAGCGATCGCACGGGAGATTCGGGCCACGCGCGGTGTCGAGGTAGGCCCGGATTGGGTGGTGGTGACGCCGGGCGGCAAACCCATCATGTTTTACCTGATCCTGGCGGTGGTTGACGAAGGCGATGAAGTCCTATATCCCAACCCTGGTTTTCCCATCTACGAATCTATGATCAACTTCGTGGGAGGCATTCCCGTTCCGTTGCCACTTCGAGAAGAGTACCACTTCAGGTTCGATCTGGAGGAGTTCCGGTCGAAAGTGACTCCCCGTACCAAGCTCATTAT
>JBGPHY010000120.1:0-11481 GCA_041484625.1 Terriglobia bacterium
ATCGGCTCTTCCTACCCCTATAGCGAGGCCCCGCACAACAGACCCATTACTGGCCGGAAACGAATTTCATTGACTGCTGACTTCGAGCAGAAGGTGGTCCTTGAATTCAGTCTTCAACCTCGGCTGGAGGGAGTCCAGCACACCCAGTTCTTTTCCGTTCTCGTAGTCTGCAACTCGATACTTGCCCACTCGAAGACCGCGCAGTTCTATCTCGCCTTGCCATGGCTTTTCCGGGTCGGGAGAGAAGAAGGCATAATACATCTTCCCATCCTTTTCGATGGCATAGCTTTCCGGCACATCGTACCCGTAGATGTACAGGTTGCGGAATGTTCCCCGGGAGAGCATCTTGGCATTGTACAAGTCGATCCACTTCTTCCAGAGTGCTTCTTTATCGGAAGTCAACTTGACCTTTCGGAGTCGCGGGTCCGGCGCATCGCCAGGCCAGGTGAATTTGGTCCCAACGACTCCGCCCGTCCCCACCGTGGAGGCAAAGTCCTTGCCTGACTCAAGCCAATCGTTCCCGACACGCTTCATGCCACTGAGTTCCACATGGTCACCATAGACGGCGGACTGGGGTCCCAATAGCGCTTTATACATTTTGATTCTGCGGCGCACTTGGATTGAACCGACCGGGTCGGCAGTGACAGCCTGATCCATGTAAGGCAGCCAGGCCAAGTTGGGTGTTGTTCCACAAAGGCAGATCTAGGTAACGCTCTCAGGCTTAAGGCTGCGAGTAGTTTCCAAGATGACCCGGTATAAATCAGCCACAGCGTTAATGGAGTCCTCAGGAGACTTGTGTTTGTGCGCGGGGTTGTAGCACGGTGGCACACTAAAGGCACTATCTATCTTGTTCCCGTCGAATCCCCAATCACGAATAAACCTCTCTGTCAGCTCCTTGTGGTAAGCCTGGACCTCGGGGAGGGCAGGGCACATAGCCGCCACTGTACAGACGGGGCTGATCAAGCGGGCGCGTTTGCCGTTTTTGTCGAGGATCATCCAGTCCGGATGTTGCACGACCAGTTTCGCCGTGGTCATCGGCTTTCCAAGAGAGGGCTTTCCCTGCCCATCTTCCACACCCAACGGCTGCCACCAGAGGGTAATCAGTATCCCCTGCTTGTGATACTCGTCGACGACCTTCTTGATAGCATCTCCAGGGAAAGTATCCGATCTTGGGTTCCAGTCGCCGAAGCTGTCGAACCAATAATAGTCAAGGGTGGCCGTTGGGATGTTCAAGTCCTTCAGTTTCGGGATGGTCCCCAGCATCTGGGCAGGGGTAAAGTGAGCCTCATACCCCCAACCGCACCAATTGGCGCTGTAGTCTGCGTTGGTTGGTTTTGGCAGGTTCCATCCCTGGCGCTGCAACGCGCTGGACCAGAGGCTTAGGCTTTCGTAGAAATCTCCGCTATGAACCATAATGAAGCTGTGGGGAGTCGAGTACACCTCACCGGGTTTCAAGGTGGTGTCAGGCTCCAATACCATCGAGACACTAATACGGCCGTCCTTTGCCACTTGGACCGGTAATGAGAGAACCAGGGGAAGGGTGTCCAAATGGCCGATGGCTTCCCCGACCTTTTTCGTCCAGAAGTCAATGACCGGGATACCGCCGCCCTGGCCCTTTGGGCCCGGCCCTCCCATCACGTTGGGCTGGGAAAAATTCTTCGAAATCCGCAGAATCTCGTCTTTGCCCCAATCATAGCTCGAACCCTGGAAGGACCAAAGGTCATAAGGAGCCGCTGTGGGATCCGCTAGAGACGCATTGAGACGGCGTCGTTCGGTGACGACCCTGTCAAGTTTGATTGCCTTGGAGCCAACATTCTTATAAGTGACGGTGGTGAGGGCGAGGCTGGGAAAGTCGTCATAGACCTCGACCGCGAGCAGTTTCTCAATGCCGGCCGCCTCCGCAGTGGAGCCGCGTCCAGTAATTTCCACCCTCTGTCCGCGCGTTCCGAGCTTCCCCCGGGAAGCTGAGATCTTCGCGTGGGAGAAATCGAGCGTGAAATCACGGATTTCCTTGCCGGCGCTTACAAGAGCATCACTGGATGCAGCGGAGCCTGCCTCGGGCTCGTCCAGTGCCAACCGTTTTTCATTTTGGAGGAGGAACGGTTGAATGTAACCTGACGGAAGAATGTCGAACTCTGCCGCCGCTGACTTAAGGGTTATGGGCTCACCTGCCGGTGCTGCCACCGTGATCGCTGAACGCAGAGCGGCATCCTCGACAGCCGCCGGTGGCGCTTTACTGCACCCTGGGTACCCGGCGGCGCCGACCAGGAGGAGTAACATCACCGCGGTCCTTCGTCTATCGACCGAAGCTGGTGGCGGGTTATTCGCTACAGAATTCTTCAGAAACCCGGAAAAAGAAGAATCAAAGTTCATCGGTTCCCTCCACTTGGGCTCCTTTGAACGAATTGAAAACTCTCTCAGCATTCAGGTGGTACACCTTTTCCAGGACGGGGTCCGGGAGTTCGAGTCCATAAATCATCCAACGTCCCAGGGAAGGATAATCCCAGTGCTCGAAGTACTCGTCGCCAGTCTCCAGCCAACGGAAATGGTTGCGATACATCTCCTCGCTGACGGTGTAATCGGTGCCAAAGAGGACACGGTCCTGGTATTCCATGAAGAACCTCGTAGCCTGTCGGGGCTGGCGGCCCAACTCCCCCTGGCGCGCCCCGAATTCGACGAACACGTTTGGACACTGATTGAGCAAATTGGAAACGTAATCAAGATTTTCCGACCAGCTCCCCATATGAAGCGCAATAAAGGTGGTATCCGGGTGCTTGAGGAAGACACGTTCTTGCGCTTCCAGGATATCCGAAAGGCTGGGAAACTTCTTTCGGTCTGAGAATTGCCAGGTCGGCTGCCCGATGAGCTCCTCATATTGCTCATTGGTTTCATTCACCGGTTGGAAGAATGCCTCCGGATCGCCGGAGTGGATGGCGACCGGCATACCCACTCGCCCGCACTCCTCCCAGATCGGGTCGAGGCGCGGATCGTCGACCGGAACGAGCCTGCCGGATTTGTCACGCACCTCGAGGCCCAGGTCCTTCATGACCTTTAGTCCGCGGGCGCCGCGTCTGATGGCGTCGTCGATTTGCTGCACCATCAACTGGCCGAAGTTGGGGTCGTTGATCTTGCTCCAGTCCAGCTGTGTGAATACCATAAACCTGTCGGGATAAGGTTTGACCATCTCATCTATCAGCCGTTGCAGCTTGTCCCCCCACATTCCGGTAAGAATGCAGATTTTCTTGACGTTACACCGGTCCATGACTTCAACCACTTTGGCCGGTGCCAACCGGTCAGGATTGACCCCCATTGCATCGTTGACGTGGTTGTGGACATCAATGACGGGAAATCTCGCCTGCAGGACGTTATGGACGTCCGTGTGCAGCATGGGTTGCGGCCTGAAATCACGCAGGAGGAGGGTTCTCTTTTCCTCGGCGCCTTCCACAACATCGTACCGGATCTGGCCCGCGATCTGACTCGATTTGGCCAGGAGCAAGCAAGTACAAACCACGGGAAGCAATCTCTTTCCATTCCTTCGTCGGTCCCTGTTCCTGCCGCCCAATCGTTCAGTCGGGTGATATATGACCTCAACGCCCAGCGGCTCAAAGCGGCGTGCCTCCGACCAGATCCCGTCTCGCAACTGATCGAAGTAATGGTGGATTTCGCGCGGAATGCAGACTCCTATCCGGATCGAGGCGCGCCCCTTGGATAAGACCCGAGCCGCTAGATTCGGCTTGTATCCCAGGCGTTGAGCGATTTCAAGAATACGCTTGCGGGTGCTTTCGTTAATTCGATTGCGGCCATTGAGGGCACGATCTACGGTTCCCCTGGAAACGTTTGCCAGCCGGGCGATCTCCTGGGTTCCGATTCTCTTCATAGCTGGATGACGGCTTCGAAAGGCGCTGTCCTGGGGCGAGATTACACTTCATCGCTCTAACAAACGTCAAGACAATATACGACTTTCACGACGCCTGTACAGCTTGACTCCTGTCGAGGCCGTCATACCGTCGCAGGGAAAAACTGCCCCAACTCCAGACTCCATGTTCACCCGACCTCTCCAGTTATCAGCTTCGGCTCGCAGATGGAAACGTTTGCACCTCACAGGGTCGGTCTAATGGGACAGACGGAAAGACCCTAACTTGCAGTTCCAACCTTTTTCTTTTCGGATCAGACTATGGCTGTGCGGTTACGCCTGCCTTGGCCAGGTAACCGCGCATGACTTTGGCGAATTGGGGTATGGCCACCTCAGGCTCTTCGATTTCCGGATGCCAGAGCTTTTCCCATTCGAAACTGTAGTAGCCCTTGTACCCACCCTTAGCCAACACTCCGACAATCTCCTGGAGCGGAATAGTCCCCGTTCCGGTCATCACGTAGCGCACGTCGTTGCCTTCCGGTTTGGAGTCTTTCAGATGCGTGTGCTGGACGTAAGAACCCAACTGCGAGAACGTAGTCGCAAGACTCTCTTTGCCGCTCACCAACGTGTGGTGAGTGTCCCAAAGCAAACCCACAGTAGACATTCCTGCAGCTTTCAAGATCTGCAACAAGGTTGGAGAATCGTGGAAGTCTCCGTGCGATTCCAAGAGTACCGTGACACCCGCCCCCTTGGCATGCGCACCCAATTCCTGCAAGCCTGCCGCAACCCGGTCGAGTGTGGCCTTCCGGTCTTCTCCTTCCACATACTTGTCCCCAAACACACGCACGAAGGGTGAGTTTAAACGATGGGCCAGGTCTATGAAGCGGCGCCCTTCCTGCAGTTGAGCGGCATGGGCAGCAGGTTCCTTTTCATGCAGATGGGCCGAGGATCCCAGGTTGATGATCCGCAACTGCAGGGATTTCAAATCCTGGAGGCTCTGGCTGATTCGGGTTGGACTGAATTCTGGGGACCGGGTTAAATCCATTTCCCCCTGCAGGCCGCGCAACTCAATGGCTGAGTAGCCTGACTGGGAGGCCTGGGTCAGGATGGTCTTCCAATCCCAGCGGGGACATCCCAACGTGGAAAATGAAAGGGGAAGCTGGCCGGGTTTCTTGAGGGCCAAAATCATCGCGGGGGCTCCTATGCTGGCGGAAAACATTTGGACGAATTGTCTTCGTGTGCGGCGCGTCATGTTCAGCTCCTGTTTTGGAATTAGTCTGCTGATCCCTGAGTCTATAATGTCCAGCCTTCGCGGTAGACCGGACGGATGTAATCGTTGGCAGCGGGAATGTTCGTGCACCGCATATCGGGGCCATCCCAGTACAGTTTTTCGCTCGTTCGAATCGCTATGGCGCCCATCAACAGAACCTCGATCATCGGCCCGGCCACGTCGAAATTGGAGCTAGGCTGACCGTCGCCCTTGCAAGCATTCAACCAATCCCGGTGATGCCCCTTGCCGCGCGGCAGGGTCTTAGCCGGGAGCTTGTAAGCCCGCATGGCGGTTTCCGGAATGAGGCGGGGATTACCACTCCAACCTCCACACATAATGATTCCTTTGTCCCCAAGAAAGAGAATGCCATTTGCGCCCTCGCCCATTTTTCTGCCCGGTTCCAGTATCTCGGGTCGTTGCGGCGTAATGCCGCCGTCATACCAGTGCACTTTGACGGGAGGCATGCCAACACGGGCAGGGAAG
The DNA here is from genome assembly GCA_041484625.1 of Terriglobia bacterium. Taxonomy (GTDB): domain Bacteria; phylum Acidobacteriota; class Terriglobia; order Versatilivoradales; family Versatilivoraceae; genus JBGPHY01. The sequence goes on from JBGPHY010000120.1 coordinate 5,607, forward strand.
TCGAAATGGACAACGGAGGCATGCGGAACCGTCTCTTTGCTGCCCCTGCAAAAGCTGGCTTCTGTGCTGGTGGGATAGCCCAGCTTTAAAGCCCAGAAGGCTGGATCGAGATTGTGGCACGCCATGTCTCCAATGGCCCCACCTCCAAAATCCCACCAGCCCCTCCAATTGTAGGGTGCGTAGGCGGGATGATAAGGCCGGTAAGAAGCGGGACCTAACCAGAGGTCCCAGTCGAAAGTCGGAGGCACGGGAGGTGTCTCCTTGGGTCGATCCAGGAGATCGGTCCACTCCGGCCCGGTGTCGCTCCAAGCGTGCACTTCCCGCACGGTGCCAATGGCTCCATCCCAGATCCATTCACAGGTAAGGCGGATGCCCTCGCCGCTGTGGCCATGATTGCCCATCTGGGTGGCTACCTTGGCTTCGCGGGCTGCCTCGGTTAATTTGCGGACTTCGAAGATAGAATGGCAAAGAGGTTTTTCGCAGTACACATGTTTGCCCAATTTGATGGCGGCCATGGCCGCTACTGCATGGACATGGTCAGGCGTGGCCACCAGCACTGCATCAATAGCTTTTTCTTTTTCCAGCATCCTGCGGAAGTCCAGGTAATCGGCACAACCTTTGAAAGAGCCTTGAGCCTGCTGCGCGGAAGTCTCGGTAATAAGCTTCAACGCTGGAGCGCGACCCGCCGTCCCTCCATAATAAAAAGCGCTGTAATCACTCTCCTCATTCGGATCAGCGATGGCGATGATGCGCACATCGGACTCTTGTAGCAGAGTCTTCATATTGAAGATGCCCTGCCCACCGGTTCCAATGATGGCAATATTAACCAGGTCGCTGGGCGGCGTATAGCCCGTTCCTCCTAACACATAACGCGGAACGATGGTGAAAGCAGCGGACGCAGCAGCACTTTTAACCAACTGGCGTCTGGATACGCCAGGATTCCTGGCTCCTCCGGTTGACTGATCGGGGCACAGTGGATTGTGAATCTCTTGATGGCTTTTGTTCTGGTCACGAACCATTTATCTCTCCTCAATAAAAAGGCTTCGTTCGACGCGATTTGCCACATTCACTAACATTAAGCAGAGAGTACAAAAGATGGAGGATGAAAGAGAGAGGAAGGCTGAACACTGAATCCCTGATGCTGATCCAAATCTACTAACTAACAACCAGTCAACAAGGTTATCATGATCCTGCAAATTACGCGAAAGACTATTGCCAAATTGAAGGGCAGGAACCGGGCTGGAATGCAGAATTCCACCTGGAAGAATCGAGGAGGAGGAGTGATATGAACAGAAGAGATGCATTAGGTGTTCTGGCAGGTATGGGCGTGGCGGCGCTGGCTCACGGGGAATCGAAGGACATAACATATCGGACGTTGGGAAAGACAGGGGTCAGGGTCTCTGCTATTGGCTTAGGCGGCCACCACATCGGACGGACCAAGGACCCGTCTGAAGGGATCCGTATCATTCGCAGCGCGATCGACAGGGGAATCACCTTTATGGATAACTGTTGGGATTATCACGACGGCGAGAGCGAGCGTCGCATGGGTCAGGCTCTGCGCGACGGGTATCGGCAGAAGGTGTTTTTGATGACGAAATTCGACGGCCGCACCAGAAAATCCACCGCGCAACAGATCGACGAGTCACTGAAGCGCCTGCAAACGGACATTGTCGACTTGATGCAGTATCATGAGAATATTCGCATGGAGGATCCCGACCGGTTTTTTGCAGCCGACGGTCCCCTGGAGGCCCTGCTGGAGGCGAAGAAAGCTGGGAAGATCCGATACATCGGCTTCACCGGTCACAAGGATCCGGCCGTGCACCTGCGAATGCTGGAGGTGGCGGCCGCACACCACTTTCATTTCGACGCGTGTCAATTGCCGCTGAACGTAATGGATGCCCACTTTCGCAGCTTCAGCCAAGAGGTGGTTCCGAAGCTCGTCCAACAAGGTATAGCCGTGCTGGGCATGAAGCCCATGGGAGACGGGAACGTGCTCAAGAGCGGAACAGTGACCCCGGCCGAGTGTCTGCATTTTGCTCTGAACTTGCCGACCTCAGTCGTCATCACCGGATGCGAGAGTATGGAGAGGCTGAATCAGGCCCTTGACGCTCTGAGGACTTTCCGACCCATGAGTGAGACGCAGGTGGCGGCGCTGTTGGAAAAGACCAGGAGCCCCGCCATGACAGGGAATTATGAGCCCTTCAAGACGACAGCGGGTTACGACGGGACCGCCCACAATCCCCATTGGATGGGTTGAATTACAGGGGCTGCTGTCAACAGGCGGGAGTGGGCCGCAATCAGCGCCAGGGTTGATGCAGCCCAAGACCATTCTCAATTGTCATGGGGCGACGTGGAAGATAGGTGCCACCACTGCCGTGGCTCCATCCCGGCGACGACCCTGTGCCGGGAATCACGTGCCCGAGGCGGGCTGCCAAATCAAAACCACATTCTCATAAATAATGTGGCCCGTCACGTTTTCAACTTCACCCTCGCCGAGAAAAACGGCTGACTGGTTCGGAGTTCAACCTTTAGGTTGCAGTTGCCTCAGGCATGCTAAAGCATGAACTCTAAACTCATTTTCAAAAAAGGCTGACACGGGCTACCTCAGGCACTCGCACCTTTGAGCCATAGAAGGCGTAATACGTGATAAATGCGTAACAGACCAGCGGGATAAGCATGGCTATGGCCATGCTGCGGCTGAACTCAAAGATCAACCCCATGGCAGGCGTGGCGACTGCTCCCCCGATAATGGACATGATGATGATAGATCCGCCCAGCTTGGTGTTGGGCCCCAGTTCCTTGATGCTCAGCGCAAAGATGGTCGGAAACATCAGGGACATAAAGAAACTGGTCAAGAATATCGCACCGACTCCGAGCCAGCCCGGAGACAAGACCCCAACGCCTGCCAGAACCATGTTAATGACTCCGTAAATCCCCATAAGCCGGCTCGGCTGGACAAACTTCATCAGGTAGGTGGCCGTGAACCTCCCGACACCGAACGCCACGAGAGTCCCAGTCAGAAAATAGCCTGCCACTTTTTCCGGTTGCCGGGTGTAATCCTGGATGTACTGAATGTAATAGCTCCAGGTTCCGACCTGGGCGCCTACGTAAAGGAATTGTGCGATGACTCCCCAAGTGAAATGCGGGTAACGGAGGAGGTCTGCTGCCTTACCGTGACTGCGATTCTGCTCAAGTTCCGCTTCTTCGGCGACCTTGGGGAATCTGGTTTTCAGTATCAGCAGGGCCCAGATAAACACAACTGTCCCCAGAACCAGATACGGTGTGACGACCCTGAGAGTCTCGGCCCGCAGGTACGTGTCATAGGTACCTGAGGCCTGGAGGGCACCGACCTGCTGCGGGGCCAGTTCGACTCCCGAAAAGATGAAAACTGTTCCGATCAGAACGCCTGCAACAGCCCCGAGAGGATTAAAGGCTTGCGAGAAATTGAGCCGTCTTTCTGAGGTCCTCGAATCACCCAATAGTGCAATGAAAGAATTCGCCCCCGTTTCCAGGAAGGCCGCACCACTGGCAATTACGAACAGGGCAAATAGGAAAAAGGCATACTCCCGGACGATGGCAGCCGGCCAAAACAAGAAAGCACCGGTGCTGTAGAGAAACAAACCCGTTACCAGGCCTGCCTTGTATCCAAACCTTCGCATCATTAGCGCAGCCGGTATGGAAAGCAGGAAATATCCCATGTAGAAGGCAGACTGGATCAAACCCGCCTTGAAACGAGTCATCTCGAAAGACTTCATGAACTGCTTAATCAGAATTGCATCGAGATTACTGGGAATGCCCCAGAACAAAAAGAGGGCAGTTACAAGAAGGAAGGGCAGGGCATTCCCAGTCGGAAACAATCGCGGGGGCTCATCCGGATTGGTATTTGCACTCATTGTCGGCATCAACGAATCTCCAACCTCCGAAATGATTGTTCGCTGATTTCTTTGCAAGACCAGAACGCGTCGTGAGACGCCTTGGCGACGCAAGGTCGGATGACTCGAACGGGTTAGGATATCATATTACCCCTGGGCGAACTGGCCTTCTGCCTATTTTGTTTTAGGGAAAGGAGGTCGGTTCCGTGGTAGATTAGCCGTAAATTTGCAGATGCCTAGCGGTGGACTCCGGGCCGGGCGACGATCAGCACTGAGGCTACCTCGGCCGCAGTGGTCAACTGCCATTGGCTCGGCTCAAGACCCAGAGCACAACTCCCTATCGAAAGGACTCATCGATGAGCAAGGTCAGAGCACTTAATCAGCGCTTCCCTATTATGCTTGCAGCTGCTTTCCTATCAATGGCTACGATCCCGGTAGCCCGGACCGAGACCCTATCGGCCCTGACGGCCCGGGGTTACGCCGTCCTTCCCGTTCCCCAGAAAGTGACGCTGGGACCACAGGATTTTGTCCTCTCGGATGGGTGGCAACTCGTGCTCTCGACTGGAGTAACAGCAGGTGACGCCGCCGTCGAGTCCTTAAAGAACCAATTGGCTGAACGATTCCAGCTGACGACAACGGATACCAAGCCCGCTCGTGGGCACGTTGGGATCATTCGTTTGGCCATGGCACCCGGGTCAGTAGCGGTGGGCGATGCAAATGACAAGAACAAGCCTGGACTCGCCGAGCAGGCTTACCGTTTGAGTCTTCAGCCGCAGGAGATTAGCCTGAACGCCAACGCTGCACCTGGGCTTTTTTACGGTGTCCAGACTCTGGTCCAATTAATTCGACCGCAGGGCGGACGACGACTACTGCCCGAGGGCGAGATCATAGATTGGCCTGACCTGGAGATGCGCATCATCTACTGGGACGATGCCCATCATCTCGAACCACTGCCCGTTTTGAAACAGGCTGTACGGCAGGCTTCGTTTTACAAGATCAACGGGTTCGCCATCAAACTTGAAGGACATTTCCAATACAAGAACGCCGCGCCACTCGTCGAGCCTTACGCACTCTCCCCCGTTGAGTTTCAGGAACTCACCGATTACGGCCTGAAATACCATGTCCAGGTCATCCCTTATCTGGACGGGCCCTCTCACATCGCCTTCATCCTGAAGCATCCGGAATACGCCGGTCTGCGCGAATTCCCTGACAGCAACTACGAGGCATGCATAACCAACCCGGACACGTACAAGCTGTATTTCGGAATGTTCGATGACTTGCTGGATGCCAACAAGGGCGGGAAGTACTTCGTCCTTTCCACGGACGAGCCCTACTATGCCGGCCTCGCTAAAAATAGTCAGTGCAACGAAGCGGACCGGGCCAAGGAACTGGGCAGCGTCGGCAAGGTGCTTGCGGAGTTCGTGACCAAAACCGCGAACTACCTTCACGAACGGGGCCGCACGGTGCTCTTCTGGGGCGAGTCTCCGCTGAAACCCGGAGACATCGACTCGCTTCCTTCCCATCTTGTCAATTCGGAGGTTTACGGCCCGGAGTTCGACCCGGTTTTCAAGGCCCACGGAATCCGCCAGATGATTTTCACCTCCACTGTAGGCTGGAAGGAATTTTTCTTCTCTAACTACTACTTATTGCCGGCGGCCGATCATCTGCCAGGGCCAACTGACGGCCCTTACCAACCCATCCGGGAGGGACCCGGCTATGTAGGCCAAATGCTTGACACCATCGAAAACACGGCGGCGAGGAAGAATGCCGACTTGATGGGCACATTTGTAGCTGGTTGGGCCGACACTGGAATTCATCCAGAGGTAATGTGGCTGGGTTATGCCACAGGCTCGGCAGCCGGCTGGCACCCCAAGGCAGCCGACGAACCGGAACTAATAAACTCATTCTTCCCCCTGTTCTATGGGCCCGGCGCCACCCACATGGGTCGCGTCTACCAACTCATGAGTGAACAGGGACAATTTTGGAAGGAAAGCTGGGAAACC
>JBGPHY010000121.1:0-11468 GCA_041484625.1 Terriglobia bacterium
CACACTATGGGCTGTAAAAAAGAACTTGATGCGGTCCTTGCGGGCAAAACGCACTTTGTCCATCTTGCAACGCAGTTTGTCGGCTGCAGCCTCAACAAACAGAGGATGATCGAACCAGGGTTCGCAATACTTTATCTCCGCTGCCGTTTCGCCCATCCGAAAGGCGAAATCCGCTTGTACCTCCTTCATCGCGACCTGGTAGCGTCCCCAGCTAGCTTCGCCCTGGTGGGGTGCCAGGATAATCCCCAGGGCGCACTTCACGCCATCCCGTGCCATTTGCTCCAGCACTTCTCCAAACAAGGGGTGCCAATTCTTCATACCCACATAGACCGGCAGGTCCGGGCCTTCCCGTTTGAGAATCCGTTTGAGGCCTTCAGCCTGTCGCACGGTCAATTCATTGTATGGCGAGCGTCCTCCCATCAATTCGTAGTGGCCCGCAACCTCTTCGATCCGACCCGGGGAAACAGGTCGACCTCGCAGGACGTTGGTAAGGAAGGGGAGAATTTCCTCTGCAGAGTTAGGCCCGCCGAAACCAATCAGCAGGACTGCATCGTGGAGCATCAGTTCCCCCTCGTCCTCGTCATAGTCGGCTCCTACACGACATTAGATTCCTTCCGAACTTCGCCATCTGTGAACAGCTTCCACCAAGGCCAGCGCGTTTTCAACCGGAGTTTCCGGCAAGATCCCGTGCCCGAGGTTGAAAATGTAACCTGGCCTGCCGGCAGCCTTGCGCAGGAGTTCCTCAGCCTTTCTCACCACTGTGGCAGGATCAGAGAAAAGAATCACAGGATCCAGATTACCCATGATCCCCACCTCGTGTCCGATCCGAGCCCATGCCTCAGCCAAGTCCACCCGCCAGTCTATTCCAATCACTGAACCACCTGCCTGCCGAACCAGTTCCAGGTATCCGCTGGTTCCGGTGGAAAAGTTGATCACTGGAACTCCCGAAGTAATGCCTTCGATCACTCTTCTGGTATGCGGGAGGACGAATTCCCGATAGTCTTCCGGACGCAAACATCCGGCCCAGCTGTCAAACAACTGCACGGCCTGGGCGCCTGCCGCAATTTGACCATTCAGGTAGCGGATGAGTCCACGGCTGATCAATTCCATCATGAAATGCCACGCTGCAGCGTCACGGTACATTAAGCCTTTGGTGTGCCGGTAATTCTTCGACGCTCCTCCTTCCGTGATATAGGAGGCCAATGTGAACGGGGCAGCCGCAAAGCCGATCAAAGGGATATCGGCCCGGAGTCCTGCCCGCGTCTTTCGAATCGCGTCAAACACAAAACCCAGGGATTCCTCAGGATCGATTTCTCTTAAGCGCTCGATATCGGCCCGACTGCGAACCATGCCGTCGATGACCGGACCATCGCCTCTTTCAAAACGTAAACCGAGACCCATGGGTTCGACGATGAGCAGGATGTCGGCAAAAATGATGGCGGCATCGACACCCAGGCGGTGCGCTGCTGTCACCGTGACCTCAGCGGCCAGGTCAGAGTCCTTGCAGAGTTCCAGGAAGGAATGGCGGGACCGAATCTCCCTGTACTCGGGCATGTACCGTCCCGCTTGTCGCATCAGCCAGATCGGGGGATAGTCTGTTGGTAGATGCCGACAGGCCCGCATGAAAGGGCTCGATTCCCAGCGTTCCCTACCTTCATCCTGAACAGGCAGCGGCTGGACCGGGCCTTGAACCGCCCTTCCCACTCCTGGGCTGGTTTGCAAAAGAACCTGCCTCTTCTTGCTCAGTAAATCGGCCGAACGCTCGGCAGCTTCTTTCACTAGCTGTCCCATTTTCGGATGGTGCGGTTCCAGATCCACCGACAATCCATTCCGCCTCAATTCATCGCTGCAGGTGGGACCGACAGATGCCACGACAACCCGGGTAAAGGTTTCCCGCAATCGGGTCGCCTCTCCCATTTGCTGAGCGACCTGGAACAAGTGATTCACCTGCATGGCATTGGTGAACAGGGCCGCATCGCATAGGCCATCCAAAATAGCTCGGATGGCCTCCCGCAACGGCTGGGTGTCTGCGGGCAGGGTCCAGCGATACACGGGCACCTGGACTACTTCAGCACCTCGCTGCTTGAGACCTTCAATAAGTTCGCGGTTGGGGACACCGTATTCCTGGACAGCGATTCGAAGTCCTTGCAGCGGGGGACATCGTTCGGTGGAGTCCAGTGTCTCCAAAAGTTCGCGCCAGGTGTTGGGCTCCGGGACGGTGATGGTGATCGGCACCCCCCACCTCCTCAAGGCCGATACGGGCTTGGGACCCCGTGCCACCACCGTCACCTTCCGCAGGGCTCCAAGAATCTCTTCCTTGGAAAAACGGGTTTCCAACACTTCCGCTAAGGTGCGTGTCCCCACACCTGTCATGAAGACCACCAGTTGGAGTTCACCGCGCATCAGCCGTTCTGCAAATTCAAAGGCGGCCACGTTCTGGCTCAGAGGGACCTCGGCCATGGACGGGGCTATTATCGGGACTCCCCCCTGACGCTCGATCAGGTGTTTCATCTCTTCGGCATATCGGCTTTCGAAGGCCACTACGCGTTTGCCAGCAAACCCAGTCATTGTCCGTGTCTCGCTCATTCTCAACCTGCTCTTCCCGTCCGCAGTTTCGACTATGCCGATTTTCAACCCAACAATACCAGAAGAACCTGCTTGCGTCCAACGTGGGTGAACAATGCGCAATTCAAGCACCGTGGGGGTGCACAATTTCCGGGTGCCCGGAGACGCGACAGCCTCGTCGGGTATTCCAGCCGTGATCTTACTTCTCAGTGCGTCCGCATGAGACTGCAGCGGTCTGCCGGCTTGGGCCTCTTACATTTATGGTATGATGCGCTGGCACTTTATTTTATTTGGATTTGCAAAAATCTTCGGGAGGAGCTGTATGTTGCGGATCAGAGGGCGTGTGGTCCTGTTTCTGGGTGGAGTTCTGCTGATAGCGCAAGCGATGATGGGTCAGACTTCACCGAACCAATTGAGTTCCAAAGAGCTGGCGGACGGCTGGATTCTGCTCTGGGACGGGGAAACCATGTTCGGCTGGGAGGCGCTGGGAAAGGCAGATTGGAAGATCGGCAACGGTATCCTGTCCGCCAATTCCGGAGAAAACGGCTGGTTGGCCACCAACACCTCATTTGCGAATTACGTGTTGAAGGTGGATTACCGAACCGGGGCGGACGGCAACAGCGGGGTGTTCCTGCGCTCTTCCAGGGAGGGTGACCCCGCCAGGACCGGCTACGAGCTGCAGATTTGCGATACACACAAGGATTACACCACCGGCAGCCTTGTGTTCTATGCCAAGGCCAGCAAAGTCAAGACCCAGCCGAACCAATGGCACACGATAGAGGTCCAGGTCCAGGGGGATCATTTCGTTGTGCAATTGGATGGCAAATCGCTTCTGGATGTCCGCGAGGCCAGCCACTCCGTCGGCGTCATTGGGCTCCAATTCAACAAGGATAAGCCTATTGAATTCCGCAATATCAAGCTGCAGCCTCTTGGATTAAAGCCTCTTTTCAACGGAAAAGACCTGTCCGGCTGGAAGAAGGTGAACAGCGATCGGGTTCCAACTCCGCTTCATGAATGGTCTGTCAAAGACGGGGCGATCCACGTTGAGAAGGGTCCCGGACAGTTGGAAACCGAAAGTACTTTTCAGGATTTTGTCTTCCAACTGGAGATCCGCACCAACCCGAAAGAGGAGAAACATCATCCCAACAGCGGGGTTTTTTTCCGTGGCGATCCGGGGAGATTCTGGTCTGGCTACGAATCGCAAATTCAAAACGGGTTCAGAAACAATGATCGAACTCAGCCGGAAGATTTTGGAACGGGGGCAATCTACAATCGTGTTGCAGCCCGGCGCGTGATCCCTGCCGATGGCCAGTTCTTTTTCAAGACGATCGTGGTCCAGGGACGACACCTGGCGGTCTGGATCAACGGGATCCAAGTTACGGACTTTATCGACACTCGCCCGGAAGGGATCAATGCCAGGCAACAGGCTCGTCTCACTGGAGGTACCGTCAGCCTTCAGGCCCACGATCCGACGACGAATCTGGATTTCCGGAACCTCAGAATCGACGAGTTGCCGAAACCTTGAATCAGAATCTCTTAAATGAAATGCCGGGCTTGATCATTTCTGCCGTCGTCGCGGCCACCAGAGCTGTAGTGTAGGGAGAGATCTGGACGCCAAGGGACTGGGCATGAACGGGGTTGGAGAGGGTCTGCCAGGCCTTATCGACCGACTGGGAGAAAGCCTCGTCCTTCTTGGCGCCATTCAGGGAAAACCATGCCAGGAAAGTCAAGGCTGCCGCACTGGCGCGGCGATCCCCTTTATTGCCCCACAACCCATTTTCATTTTGACTGCGAACAAGCCATCGGGCCATCGGCTCGGACTCTTTCAAGATCTGCTGGTTAAATGAGGCATCCCCGCAGAGATAGTAAACGCTCATCAGGGCTTCTGCTGCCACCTGGAATGTTCGCATGGGAGAATCCGAAATCTCCGTACCGTCCATCAGCGTGGGGATATCTCCAATCCCTCGCTGGCTCTTCAGCAACCAGCGAACGGCATCCTCTGCCAGGTCTCGATATTGGGCATTCTTGGTGAGGGCATATAACTGGGCCAAGAAACCCGCGTTGGCCGCCGTAGATACGGTTGATTGCTTCAACATCGGCCGGTCTTTGGTATAGCCGCCACCCATGGCTCCCTTCTGCTCTCCCTCTCGCAGAATCCAACCCGTTGTGCCTCCCCTGCCTTTTCCGGCCGGATCCTCCTGGCACCCCTCGATCAAGAATCGGGCGTAGCGTTCCAGGAAACTGATTGTAGCCTCGCGGACCGGTCCTTCCATGCTGACTGAGGCGCGTCCTAATGAGGTTGCCGCAGTTCCCAAAACTCCCAGATCCAGGGTATCCGGCGTGCCGGGATCGATCCAGAATCCCCCGTCGCGACCTTTGGAGGTCCGGATATTCTTTTGGAAAGCTGCCAGGACCTCACAACGCCTTTGGGCCTCCTGAAGAAATTGGGGACTCGCCTTGGACAGCTCTGATCCCAAGGTCAATGCGCGAATCGAGGAAGATAGGGCCAGCAGCGGTCCCGCAGGCCCAGACGGGTCCTTGGGAGCTTGCGCGTTGGGGTCGGTGGCAGCTAGCCAATTGCAATTGTCGAGCAACAAAGCGATCAGCTGCTTGCGGGCGGTCTTGTCAAAGAGTTTATTGGCCTCCAATGAAAGGGTATCTAAAAAGAAAACGAAAGGAACAAGTATCAAGGAAAGTTGTTTTTTCATGGAGTTTTCCAATTTTCGAGGGTGGCAATCCAACGCGCCCACCGCTGCTTGGCATCTCCCCCGGCGGTCTCAGCCGCATGACGGGCCAGAACAAGGGCTTGTGCCCGGTTTTGAGGAAGCAAGCCGTCCTCGTCTTCCAACAGATCGAGCAACTTTTCCAGGAGCTGCGAACCGTCCGGGCCGGGGTAATACGGCGAGAGCTTGACCTTCAGAAAGGAAGACCTGTCGTTCGCCGGGTTGAAAGCGAATTCTGCAAAAGTCAGGCTATTCAACTCGGCAATCGGAGATGCAAGGGGCGATTTCGTTACCATCGCAAAGCCTTCCAAGTTGCTGGAAAGAGCTTGGCTGGTAATCTGCTGGATTCGCTTGAAGTACAGTTCGGGCTGGGACCTGCCGGGCTGGTCCCTCCACTCCAGAAGCCCCAGATTGTGCCGCGCGGGCGCTCTGAAAGGAGAGGGCCAGGCCTGCTGCTCCAGCATGGCAGCCAGATTCCATAATGCCAGAGCCTGTTCCGGTACGACTTGGGGAAAGGCAGGCGGATAACTTGATCCGGCTAAAGGAGAAATTGGGATGAGCAGGCCCGACGGCTGCTCGCTGCCATTGGGAGAGCGGAAAGTCAAGTTGTCAAATCCTGTCCGAGTGGAATACGAGACCCAGGCGTTGGGATCCAATTCGAGGACGACTCGTGAAGCCCCGTCCACAAAAAGCGCCAAGTCTTTGAAATAGTCCGAGTCACCATTCTTTAGAGAAGCACGGGTTTTCCGGCATTCCGCGCAATAGCAGGGCAGCAACTGACTGCTGTCAAAGTAAACTCCGCCTGCCTTGATACTTGCATAGATCCAGCGCAATCCATCCTGGTACCAGCGCTGGTTGTCGCGCTTTGAAGGGCAGAGCGTGTTATCACGTAACTTACCCGCAGAGTCGATCGACCGAAGCTCCGGATGTGAGCCAGCCCAGGTAGCCAGGTTATAAGGGTGTCCGGCACGGTCTGCAAAGCCGACCCCTGCACCCAGCGTAACTGCCGGCAGGATCCGAACACCCCGCAATTCAGCGTACCTGCAGAATTCGGTCAAAGCGGCTGTGTTTTCTTGGGGAGAATCAAACAGGCCCCATAAGACCAGCCCGTTGAGCCGTGCCTGGCTCATGAAATCCACCTGACTCTTGAGCCCTGGCAAGTCAGGATCTGCGAACGGCTCCGGCCCCTCCCCGGAGTTGATTCCTGGGCCGGAAGGCGCCGCATTCCCCCTCTGCCTCCCCAGAATTCGGTCGCAAAGCCAGCGGTATTTCAACTTGGCGGACTCTACCACCCCCAGTTCATTGAGCAATACCCGCCCAGCGTCAAAGTGGAGGTAGAAACTCCCGAGATCATTAACGCCATAGAGCGTGCCAATGCGGTCTTTCCCCGTAATGAAGATGGTCGTGTTTCCGCCTTTGCGGAAGGTCTTGAGGAGATAACTGCCGTCGCCCAGCCGGCCCCAATCCACTGAATATCCAGTGGCCTTAAAGGCCGCGAGGGCTGCCGGGTTCGAGGTAAAACTCCCGACATAAAAGACCAGGCCATCGCCCTTCAGCTTCACCTCTCGGCCTGGTACCAGTCTGACCTTTTGGAAGTGCGGCAGGAGTATTTCCTTCAGCCGGTCGGCGGCAAACTCGTCACCGTTGCCTTGCACGATAACCGCAGAGGTGACCCCATAGAGCTCAACCAGGCCCTGCACTCCCCTGGAAGCGGAATGCCGGGTAGACCGATCACCCCCTAAGAAAAGAGCATTGAGAAGGAAGAAAAAACCAAAGGATAAAAGTAACGGAGAGAATTGAAAGCCGTCCTTGGAACTTTTCTGCAACAGTCTCATGGGCGGCGCCCCACAAGGGCGCGTCAAACTCCAAAGGGCCTGGAAGAAGATCCCAGATCCTTGGAGGTCTTGACAGCATATCCCGAAAGGGGATCTATTTCTTGGCGCCGAAGCTGGTAATCCCTTCAGCTTCGGTGGTGTAGACGTCAAAGACCGTCAGCAGTTTGGTCACAAGCAGGATATCCTGGACCCTCTGGCTCAGGTTGGAGAGCTTCATTTGCCCGCCTTGGTTGCGGATGGTGGTGAAACTGCCCACCAGTGCCCCGACCCCAGTACTGTCGATGTATGAGATATCCGAGAAGTTCAAAAGGATATTTTTATGTCCCTGCCCTAGCAACTCCTTGATCTTCTCTCTCAGTGCCGTGACCTCCTCGCCGATCACGATCTTGCCCTTGGGAGCCAGGACACAAACGTTACCTGCGGCCTTGGTCTCAAAATTAACTGCCATCTGGAATCCTCCTTGAATTGGTGAGTAACTAAAGATGAACCTGAATGAGTTTCAAGCGACCCACTATAAACCAAAATCCGACATAAATCAAAAATCCAGTTCATCAAACCGCCCCTGGACCAACCGGAGAACCGGAAGGCAATCCACTGCCCCCGACTTGGGGGGAAAGCAGATGATGTGCCTGAAAGAATCTACTTTTTCAGGACAAACTTCCCTAGCAGGTTGTGGTACCTGTCGTTCTCGGCCTTCCCGATTTCCATATCCACCATGGTGGCTGTGGCTGTGCCTCCGGAGACCGTGATCTTCTCCTTCTTGTAGGAATCCAGGGTCTTTTTCTCGCCGGTCTTTACATAGCCCAACTCTCCAAAACCGGATTTGGAGATCTTCTCAACAACAAAACCTTCCTTAGTCTTGGTTTCGATGTTGAGTTGACGATTCCAGAAATCGTCTGCATTCACTGACCAGTTGTAATAGCTGATGATGATCTCAACATCCTCGTCGGCCTTGTCGACCTTATACTTGTCCTTGAAGGTTAATTTCTCCGCCTTCTTTTCATCCAGCGCCTTATAGACTGAAACAGTGAAGTCGTCCTTGGGCGCCTTGGGAATTTCCGCAGTCTTCTCTTCCCCTTGCGCCTGCTCGGTCATGGCCAAAAAAACCGGCGAGCCTGGATTCAGGACAAGCGTAAAAAATGCCCCAAGGCCGACCAGAATGAGCCAGCTTCCTAAGAGTGACTTCCGATTCCTAAAAGGCTTGTTAAGCATGATTCCAATCCTCCAAGCTTAGGATTTTGTGTTTAGAGGGTATTTGATTGCAGTGCGCCGCTTCAAAACAGCAACCTCGCATGACTCCCGCTGGTTGGAATTATATTACTCAGGCGATTAAGTTCAAGATCATAATTGCCCCGGCGGAGAGGAAGTCGCTTTGACGTCCGATTCCCCGATGAAATAATTACCTCCTCGTTTATGCCCTCAGCATTTCTGTTGCCCTAATAAAATATTTAGAGTATTCTAAATATTATTTTGTTTTTCTTCGAAGAAAAAGTCAGGAACCCCCCAATGCTCACCAGCACAGTGGAAAACTACCTGAAAACCATCCTCAAGATGGAGGATATGAAGCTGAGGGCCAGCACCTCCAGGGTAGCGCGTCAGCTCGATGTAGCCGATGCCTCAGTCACCGACATGCTCCGCAAACTGCAGAAAGCGGGCCTGCTCGAATATCGGCCATATTACGGCGCCAGCCTGACCGACAGAGGGCGAAAGACGGCGCTGATGATCCTGCGGCGCCACCGTCTCATCGAGCAATTCCTTCACCAGGTGCTCGGATACGGCTGGGAGCGGGTTCACGATGAGGCCGAACGCCTGGAGCACGAGGTTTCCGACTTTTTCATCCAAAAGCTGGATGACCTCTTGGGGCATCCTGCAAAGGACCCTCATGGCGAGGCCATCCCGGATGCTGAGGGCGGCCGCGCTGAAGAGGAGGATATCTGCCTGGCCGACGCCCGACCCGGGGGCCACACCATTCATCGAGTGACGAGTCGAGAACCAGAGTTCTTTGCTTATCTGGAGCGGGAAGGCTTGTTGCCATCTCACACTTTCCGCCTCCTGGACCGAGTGCCATACCAGGGCCCCCTCAAGATCCAACTGGAGGGGAAGAAGTTCCCACAATATATCGGGCTGGAAGCGGCCAGGCTGATTTATGTTATCCCAGCCACTCCGGGCGTAATGACAAAGAAGAAGGAGTCCCGTGTCGCCGCTCATCGTTCGTTGCGGCCAGCGGATCCACGGCAGCATGTCAGAGTATCCGTTACCAGGCGAAAACGTTGAAGACTTGGCGTTGTTTTTGTAAGCACAACTTCTATCAGGGCCATGGCTCAGTTCGATAAGCGAAAGGAAGCGGCGGCGACAGCTGCGAGCTGGAGGACTACGGCTGGGACTCCCAGCCTGCCGGAGGTCCATCGCAGCATTGAAATCCCTGCAACATTCAGCTTCTGGAGGAAGCTTCTGGCGTTTGCAGGACCGGGTTACTTGGTGGCGGTTGGTTATATGGACCCCGGCAACTGGGCCACCGACCTGGCTGCCGGAGCACAGTTTAACTATACGCTACTCTCGGTCATCATGCTCTCAAACCTGATGGCCATCCTTTTGCAGTCCCTGGCTATAAGACTGGGGATTGTCATGGGCAAGGACCTGGCTCAGGCCTGCCGGGACTATTACAGCCGTCCAGTGGCTATTTTTCTCTGGGTCCTTTGCGAGATCGCTATTGCGGCCTGCGACCTGACAGAGATGATTAGTTCAGCCATCGCCCTGAACCTGCTTTTCCATATACCGCTGCTGTGGGGGGTCTGTTTGACGGCATTGGATGTGCTTGGAATCCTTTACTTACAGCAAAAGGGATTCCGGTTCATCGAGGCTTTTGTGGTGACGATGATCGGAGTGATCGGATTCTGCTTCTTCTTTGAGATGGTCTTCTCCCGCCCGGACGTTGCGGGGATCTTCCGGGGATATGTTCCCTCGGCCCAGATCCTTCGGAATCCGACCATGCTGTATATAGCAATCGGGATCTTAGGGGCCACCGTGATGCCGCACAACCTCTACCTCCACTCCTCGATTGTGCAAACCCGCCAGTACCGGCAAACCAAACAGGGCATCCGGGAAGCCATCCGCTTTGCGACAATCGATTCCACTGTAGCACTGATGTTTGCCCTGTTCATCAACTCCGCTATTTTGATCATGTCTGCGGCCACCTTCCACCAGACCGGAAACCAGCAGGTGGCTGAAATCCAGGAAGCGTATCGACTTCTTTCTCCCCTGCTGGGCACTACTCTGGCTGGAATTATGTTCGCTGTGGCCTTGCTCTGTTCCGGCCAAAACTCCACTTTGACAGGCACACTCTCCGGCCAGATCGTAATGGAGGGTTTCCTGAGATTCCGCATGCGCCCTTGGCTCCGCCGCCTGATGACCCGATCCCTGGCCATTGTCCCCTCGGTAGTCACCATCCTGATCTATGGAGAAAGGAGAACCACCGATTTGCTGATCCTCAGCCAGGTGATCTTGAGCATGCAGCTCCCTTTTGCCGTGTTCCCCCTCGTGCAATTCACCAGCGACCGGAGTAAAATGAAGGAGTTCGTAAATCCAGGCTGGGTGAAGTGGCTGGCCTGGTTGGTGGGCATCCTGATCGCCGTCTTGAATGTTTGGTTGCTCTTCCAGATGATCAAGGGTTGGGTGGGACCTCCCTGAGGCTCTCCTGACTATGACTGAGAGAGCACTGGTGTGAAGAATCCGCCGGCGGGCTCGGCCGGCAACCTCAGTCACTTCCCAAGACCGAAGAGACCGAACTACGTCATGTATAAAAAGATCCTGATTCCTGTAGAGAATTCCCCGACAGACCGGATCATGCTTGATCATATTCAGCAGCTAGCCCGCCTCACGGGTTCGAAGCTGCTTCTTGTTTGCGTCGCGCACGGCTGGGTGGCCCGGAACTTCGATCGGATGAAGCTTAAAGAGTCTGACGAAATGACCCAGAATCGGGAATACCTGCGCAGGCTGTGCGATGATCTCAGGAGTGGAGGCTATGATGCCGATTACATCCTGGCTTACGGGGAGCCTTCTGATGAGATCATTCGAATTGCCCAGGAAAGCAAGGTCGACTTGATTGCCATGTCGACGCATGGCCACCGTTTCGTCTCCGATGTTCTCTATGGCAGTGTTTCTGACGACGTGCGCCATGCGGTCGAGATCCCCGTGTTGCTGTTGAAGGCGAAGAGGGAGGGCTCTTAGATAGGGCCAGGTTCCTGTTCTCTCCGGCAATCCTTTGTGATAAACTGACTTGCTTAGGACACAGTTAATAAGCAGGCAGTCTATGAAAAAGAATGTAGTTCCAGCCACTCTACTTCTC
>JBGPHY010000122.1:0-11464 GCA_041484625.1 Terriglobia bacterium
CAAAATCGAGAGGGGTCGGAGAAACGTCGGCGTTGAAGAGGGTTAATTCCGTGTTGAAACGGCTATTGGACACGATGACCGGCAACCACCAGCCACCGGGAGTAGAGAGGGAGTAATAGTTAAATGGAGGAAGAAAAGAACCATCAGAAGTGACCTGATCATTGACCACCCCATAGGTATAAATTGGTGGTGGTGAAGTCTCTGTAAAAATCACGGAGTGGACCCAGACGGACCCTTTCTTCAGATTGAGTCCTTCCGTCTGCAGGATCTTCGAGTATTGAAAGAATTCCCCTGGAGCAAGTTGTCCGACCAGAGTCTTGGATAGAGCTCCCTCTTCGTCATAGACCTCAACATTAAAGGTAGTGGAGCCTTCGTTTTCGTTGCCCAGGTTTACCAAAGCGAGATTGGAACGTTCCAGCTCATCCTGCCGGAATCCCCCAATAAAGCCGCCCCATAGGGCACTTGCACGTTGGAGGCCCGCATAGGCTACTCCATAGCGGCCCTCGAGATTCGAAGTTGTAGTGCGGGCTGCCACTGCAAGATCACCCATGTATTCCAGGCTCGAACAACTAATCTGCAACGAACCTGCCACATTGCCATCGGGAACCTGTCCTGGCGATTGCGACTTCAGCCAGGCAATGGTGTCGGGAATGAACCTCTGCCTTCCGGGTGGCAAAGACATCGTGAATGAGGCGCGCCCTCCGCCCAGGAATGGCGCGCCGAAATACTGAATCTTCAAGTCGGCAGGCCATCGGCCCAGGTTGGTCAAAGTCAAATCAGTAGTGAAGAATGAATCGTTCACCCCGGCGGTAGAGAGCACGCTGGGAACAATGATTCGTGATGGGGCATCTTGTGTCACTTGGAATTCAGCCAGCAGTTGCCTGGTAAGCACATCGAAAATTTGGACCTCGGAATCTCGCGGATAGATTCCAGCGTATTCATTCAACAAGAGATGCAAGCTACCGGAGCCCACTCCTCCGAGGGGTTCTCCAAATTGAACATATTGCTCTCCAACGGGTTGCCACTTCCTCTCAGTGCAGCTCCCCTGGCATTTCAATTCCACCTGCACGAGACCGCCCTTAGCCGGGACGTGAAGGTTCCCCGGCTCTACCCGGAAATTACTATTATCTATGGTGAAAACGGCGCTGCTCATCCCCGAAACACCGTTGGGCCTTTCCTCCGTCACCCGGATCAGACAGCGGGTCGAACCTAAATCAGGGATAGTCCACCTGTAGCTGTCCAAATTCCGGACTCCGGAGGCTATCAGGGAATAAGTCAGACCGCCGTCAATAGAGAATTCGATCTTTACGGTGGAGGCAAAACCGGTATTTCTCCAGCGGATGGTCGCTGTTTGTGGTTCGCCCAACCTCCAGGAAAACCAAGCCTCTCCTCCTGCCGGACTCGTGATTTCCATTGAACTGGGACTATCTTCCCGGAAGGTGATTTCGAAGACTCCTCTATCGGTAGCAGCAAAAAGGTGATCGGGATCTGTTGGATCAAATGCAAATGTCGTTACGCTTGGGGCATCGAGACCTGCATCGGCTGAGGTCCAGGATCGTCCTCCATCGCGGCTCTGGAAAACAGTGTCAGCCGCCAAAAGCAACTTGTCATTGGAAAAAGGACTGACTTGCAGGCTGTTCACAAGACCGAAAGACCAACCGGAGGATGTTAATTCCCCCTCCGGGCCATTCCTGATCAAAGTCTGCTCGGACAAAAAAAGGGGTTGTTCAACCATGTAGAGAATTTGAGGGTTCAGAGGGGAAAAGGCCATCAATCGGACCTCACCGCCAGCACCAAACCAGCTCTTTCCGAAGTCGGTGCTTTTATAGAGGGAGGTTTGATTTTTTTCATTTGGAATCGCAAGCAGATAGAGAACCCCCTCCTGGAGGGGGTCCGATACCAAGTGGGAGGGGCCGCGAGGAAGATTAGATAGCTGTTGCCAGGATTCCCCATGATTAAGGGACTGGTACATCACCATATTGGAACAGGCATCGATTAAGTTGGGATCAGTGAGGGAAAAAGCAACCGCTATAGCAGTGTCCCCCCTGGGATCTTCAGAACGTAGAAGGGATTTCTTCCAGGTAAGTCCCTGGTCGCTGCTTCGAAAAACGCCACCTCCCCCTCCGGCGAATACAGTCGGACCGAGAGGTTCCTGTTGAATCTGGTAGATTTCGGCGTCAATCCCCTGGTTCAGGGGTCCCCACTGATTCCGGGAGAGGTTCCACCCCTGGATCCCTTGCCCATCCACAGCCGCCAGGAGCAGGCCGGGATTCTCCCGGCTGAAGAGGAGACTACGCACCATTGCATGCCTCATTCCCTGGTTGAACGGCTGCCAGGATGCTCCGGCCTCATCCAACCGGATCACTCCCAGTCCGTTGACACCTGCCAGGAAGATCCCAGGCGCGGAGGGGTCCGGAGAGAGACTGGTGCCGACAGAGGTGAAACGGGGTAATCCAAAGTCCATGGGTTTCCAATGATTTCCCTGATCCTGGGAACGGTAAATCTTACCGGAACTGCCGCCTGCATAACATGTGGATGTCTGAATGGGATCAAAGCTCATCCAGAGGATTCTTTCCGAAGAGTCGGTCGGCTGCACATTTTGCCAGCTTCCACCCTCATCCCGGCTGATCCAGATCCCTCCGTCTCCACCGACGTAAACGCTGTCCGGCGATCTGGAAGAGATTTCCAGAAAGGCCAACTGACCAAATCGGAACTTGAGATCCGTTAGCGGGGTCCAATGCACCCCCCCATCTGTGCTCTTGAGGACTTTGTCAGCTGGATAGCTGCTGGAAAATCCCCAAATTTCCTCTTTGGTGGGGTGGTGACTCACAAAGGAAAAAGCATAGAAAGAATTATCGGTAGATATTACTGACCAACTTTCGCCCCTGTCCAACGATTTTAAAAGGCTGTTTTCGGTCGAAGCGTAAACGGTTTGTGGGTTGCGAGGATCGAGAAGAATAGACATGAAGTAAGAACAACTGCCGTTCGGGCAAAATGATTTCTTTTCCCAATGTTCCCCCCCCATCCGTCGTCTTGGACAATTCACCTGAAAACAACAGATAGAGAGTTTCCGAGTCATAGGGGTCAACGACAATCTTGCCATTGGTAGAGGTCCAGTTGCTCCGCAATTCACGAATCATCTTCCAGTGCAAGCCTCCGTCCCTCGAGCAATAGACCACGGCTGGGAGGCAAAGAGCATACAGGACCGTGGGGTTGGAGGGGGCCCGGACTAATTGTACAACCGTGGCACCGTCAGGACCGATAGTGGTCCATTGATTGATTCCCGCATGGAGTGTTATGGTGGCAAGCAGAAGAAACAGTCCCATTCTTAAGAGACTGTGTGTCATTTTGAGCACCTCATATAGGATACTGTCAGAGAGACACTCGTGGGAGAGATCCCATCCTTGGAAGATGGTTTCATTGAGTATGCAAGGCTGCGACCCGAATTGTATCGCTCAGTTTAATAGTAAGGAGGATTTGTTCCAAATCCGTCTCAATACGCCGGCCCCTTGGGATCCAACAGCAGGGGACCGTAGCTGTCAGGCATCCGGTCCCGTGGCACGATAGCGCGCCAGTGGCCGAAGTCCGGGGTCGGCTCGCGCTGATTCAGGTCGACCTCGCACCAGAAAACGCCGGTTTGGCCCTTGCTCGAGGCGAGGATCCTGCCCAAAGGATTGATGACCATGCTGTTGCCGTCGTATACCGAGGGGACCAGGTAGATGCCGTTATCGAAGGCGCGGACGCGAAACACCGTCTCCCCTCCATCCAATCGCCCCGGCTCATCGGGGAAGGTAGTCCCCCAGGTGGGCGCGAAGACAATCTCCGCGCCTTTGAGGCTCCAGATACCAGCAATTTCCGGGAAGAACCAGTCGTAGCAGATCTGGATGGCAACCTTACCGAATTCGGTTTCGAACACCGGATACTCATTGCCTGGAATGACTCCGCTTTTCCATTCCCCCAGTGGCAGATGCACCTTGCGGTACTTGCCTTTCAATTCACCATTGCGGTCCAGAAGTACGCCGGTGTTGTACAGGTGCCCGTCATCGAGCTCACTGAGGCTGGCTACCACCCAAAGATGATTTCGCTTCGCGGACGCTCCTAATCGCTCGGTGTCGGGCCCGGGGATCGGCTTGGCCAACTGAGCGTCGTTCTTGGTCGTGCCGACCTTCGTGAACTTTTCCGGCAGGCAGACGATATCCAAACCCAGCCGGCCGGCAGCGTCGATCTGCTCGCAGAACAGGTCCATGTTTCGTTCCGGCGTGCTGTTGGAGGGCTGGAGGTAGACCGTCCCGATCTTCACTTTGCGGGGCGGCGGGGGCGTTGTCGGGCGGACGCTGACGCGCTCCCAGCAGACCGAACCCCCTTGGGGCCATTTCAATTCAAGCGACAGTCGTCCCGCGTCGGCTTCCTTGGGGGCCACCACAACATCCCGAAACCTCAACTTGCCTTCAACCGCCATCGGCCCGCGCACGAGCATCATGGTTTCTTCAGGAAGCGGCTTTCCTGCCTTGGTCCAGGTCATGCGCACGATCACCGAGCGATAGGGACTCTGAAGGTTCTCCGCCCTGCAAAGGGCGTCGATGGCGTAGGCCTGCTCTCCTCGTACTCCTTGCAGCTCCTGCCAGACTCCACCTACAGCGTACGGCTCCCTTCCGCCATCCATCAGCAATCCACCCGGAACAGCCTGCAACTGGCAAGCGGTCGATTCCAACAGCGGACCCCAGCGCGACCACTCCGTCGGCAGGCCTTTTGGGCCAATCGACGCAAAATCCGAGTTGCGAATCAGGCTGTCTTCGGTTTGGGCGAATTCCCCACTCGCAACAATTGACGTTCCAAGCAACGTAGCAAACAACAGTCGGCAGGATCGGATCTTTATCATTGCGTCTCCTATTCTAAGTGCTTCCAACGTAAGGCCGCGATCACCGGTTGGGACTACATGAAAGACAGTCTAAGTGACAACGAGACTTCTTCAGGATGAACGTCGTGTCGGCAGCCCAGCTTTATGGTACGGATCGATATAAACCTTCTTCCCGCTCGAGCATGACCTCTTCATGCGTCCATCGCCGAGTGGGTATTGAGACGGTGCGGGTGACTGCCGTCACGCCCGGCGTTTCGATTGGCCGAGAGCTCGCCAGCGCTTTCAAAGATGCCCCAGTCACAGCACGAGCCGGCTCAAAGCGACGATCGGTGGAGAGACACTCCCGGCGGAAATTCACGTCCCCACAGGTGCCTTGCAGATACAGTGCGGTCACTCCAGGGATCGCTGCCTCTAACTGATCGACCACCTCGCCAGGAACATCCCGCGATACGGCTTGGAAATCGACTTCCATATGCACACACGGATGAGCATGAAAATTCACGGCGACCGCAAGCGGCCGACCATCCCGCGCATCGGCGCGAAACACACTGACTCGTGTGTCCACCGGTCCGGTTTCACACGCGCGGTTGTAAGTCATGCCGGCCAACTCACTCTTACCAACATAAAGGCGAGCTGACTGACGATCTTGCCAAGCCATGATTATCGCCGTGGCGATTTGCCGCGCTGCGAATCGCAGATATTCCTCATCCGGATTTCCTACCCCGCGGGCAAACCCGGCCGTGGGTGCATTGTGGCTATGCGAGAAATTGAGGCATACCGAATCCGAGGGGATATCGGTATAGGTTGCTACTTGTTCCCTGATGCTTCGAGTGAATCTCCTGTCGTTATACATCCGGTCGGCGGCGACTACTGCTACCGAGTGACCATTCTGATCGGACACTACGAGCGCGGTGGCAGTGAGGTCGTCACGAATTCTTTGCCATGTCCGCTGGAGGTAATAGCCCAACCCGCTTAGCTCGACTCCCCAGGGGGGTGTGATCAAACGACGTTTCACTCCGACTGTGAATGGCATTATCTTCTCTTCTCGCGGACTCTTTCTCGCCTCGAGTTATCAAACCTACGAGCAGGTTGTGCCGATGAGCCGGTGTGGGTGGCCGGGCTGCTTCTCCACGCTTTCCTCTCTAAGCAAACCCCCGGCTCAGCTGTTGCGGGCAGTGATCCCTTCATTCCAGTCATCCGGGTCCTTTAAAACTGCGCGATTACCTTCATCGTTCCGGAGGGATTCTTGACTTCAACCAGATTGCTGGCGGCCGGAGCGACTACCCCTCCATTGATCGTCACGGCCTGCAGGGCTTTCCCCTCGGGATGATTGAGCCAAAGCTGGATCCTCTGCGGGGGCATGCGCGAGGGAGTCTCGATCTCCGCTTCGATCCGCGCTCCGAAAGACACAACCCTGTAACTGATCGGACCAAAATAGGTTTGGGCCCTCTCGACGCGGATCTGTTTTTGAGGACGGAGCCAGGCACGGGGAGAGTTCCGCAGCAAATCGATGCCCTGGCCGTTTTCGTTTTCATAGACGAGCATGTTTCGAAGGTGGGTATCAAAGACTGCATTCGTCGCTGGCAAAGCCTGAATCCCGTTACGGTGCTCGACACCGCCCAGGAACTTCCGAGTGACAGAACCGGCAGCGAGGGAATAAAAACCTTCCAGGAATTTCTCTCTCTCGCCCCGCAGAAAACGAAGAAAGACGTTCCAGGAATAGCAGGGCTCCAGACTCGACATCTCAAAGCGCAGGCTCGCGGGACGGGACCAGTCCTGCCAATCCGGGTTCCCGGAGGAATTCGGGCCCTCTGTTAACCACTTCATGGCCCAAGTCATGGTGTTGTCCCCAGGATCTACTAATCCGACCACCCCCAGAATCAGAGGCCCAGCATCCAAATAGAAATACTCGGGGGGTTCGTTGATACTCTGACCTAACCTGAAAGGGATGAAAGGAATCCATTTGCCCGAAGGGTCGCGCCACCGCATTGTGTGCTGTACCTGCTCGCTAAAGACTTTCTGGAATGTGGCTCGATAATCATCGCGTTCTCGCGCCCAGCGCGCCGCATCCTGGTGCCTGATGGCATCCAGCACGCGGCAAACATCCGCCAACCCTCGATAGGTCCATGCGTCGTTCCAGAAGAAGTTGGCCTGGTTCTCTGCATCGGTGAAGCGCCCTGCCGGCATCAACCCTGCATCAGGTCCACCGCGCAGCTTTGTCCGTTCTCGTTCGCGGGCGATCCATTCCATGCTGCCCAGCATGGCGGGCAGCGACCGGGCCAGAAACTTCTCGTCTCGTGTCAGAAGATAGTATTCGGAGGCTGCCCAGAGATTGGCGCCATTGTCGGTCACCCAGTTTATGATCACGTAGTCTTTGGGAGCGCCGACGATGCCCTTGGATGAGGAGAAGCTCGCGCCGGTATTCGGCACCGGTTGCTGCCGGTCCGGATCGAGAAGCGGCGCCAGGTACGCCGCCGCCTCCTGCAAATATCCGCGCTGGATCAGGTCCACGATATTCATCGCCCCGGGAGTCGTCCAGACGGCTTCGTAGTGATGCGAAGAAATCTTCAGGACTTTGTCTCCGTTTGGATAGGAGTCGGCTGTCATAAAGGTCAGCGGGACCGTGAAGCGCCAAAGGTTATTCAGCGCTTCTTCAGGTACCTCAACCTGCATCCCTCGCGTGATTTCATTCTTCCAACACTTCTTCACCGACAGATGCGCTTCAGCGAAATCCAGGCGACGAACTTCCGTGACCTTCTCCGGCGAGGCCGGCAGGAACGGAAATATCAGATCGAGAACGGCGCCGGTCCTCCTGGGCAGAGTGAATTCGCACAGGTTCCTGTCCAGTTGGGATTCCCGTAAGGCAATCGAATCCAGTGCCGCGGGGAGTTCCGGATAAAACCTGAAGCCCTGTGGAGCAAACATCACGACGAGGCCCCGCGAATCCAGGAGGCTGTTCCCGCTCGCCTGCAACTTCCTGCTGTACAGGGGGGCGACGAAATCGATTCTTACGTTGCTCACTTCTCTCATCGCATACCTGATATGATTCTTAGCGAGCTGCGCCCACAGATGGATCGGCGAATTGCCACTCGCCGCCTCCTGCACCGTGAAGCGCACGCGCAGAAACACGGGGTCGTTCCAGGCGCCCGCGAGGCAGTTGTTTTCGCCATTCGAAACAAACGCCTCCTCTTCGAGCACCACGTCATTCTTCCTGACCCTGACTTCGGTGATTGGGAGATACCCTTCGGCGAGAGACGGCTCCGTAGAACCGTCGTCCCGATCCCGGTCCTGAAAGTCCGGCTTATCGCCCACGGAGAAACTGACCTGGAGGGATTCATCCTTCCGGTCTTGAAAGAGCCGTCGATCAGCATCGATGAGGGTCGGGCTCGCCAGGGTGAGATTGCCATTCCACATGACGCCGAATTCGTCCGGATGGTCTTTGCACCCCAGAAAGGTGATGGGCCGTGGCATGTCCGGCCATCGGGCGACGGCCTGTTCGTAAGAGGGATCATCAGAATGGAGGACGCCCGCTGAACCTGTCAAGAGCAAGCCAACGGTCAGGAGTCCTACGACGAGCTTCACTTGATATCGCATGCTTTTTCCTTATCAGTCATCATAGTTTGGCCCAAAAATTGCTGGAGGGGGATCACAATTCCGCAACAATACCATATTTGGCGTCTCATTGTGGAGCAAGAAGCTGCAGCAGTTGACTGCCATTCAAGGTTCATCTTCAGCCTGCGCAAAGGAGTTGACCAAACTCCGTCGATTCTCCTGCTGGCATAAATGTCGTAACCCCCAAAGCCACCCGAACGTTCGCTGGTAAAAAGAAGGAGATTTCCGTCCGGAGTAATAAAAGGTCCGTTGTCGTCATAGGTCGGAACATTGATAGGATATCCCAGCTTTTCCGGCCTGGAATATTTACCACCGTCCAGCCTGGAACAATAAAGATCACCGTTCAGGGAAAAATAAAGTGTCCCATCTCTCGTGACAGTGATCCCGTATTCATGGGCGGACGTATTGACTGGAGAACCCAAGTTCCGAGCCTCACCCCAGCCATTTTCAGTTTTATCCATCACCCAGATATCATCATCTTTCATGGCGGTGCCCGAAATGGGACGGCCTGACACAAAAAACAATTTCAAGCCATCCGGAGAAATACGAGGGCCAAAATCGTGAATGCGGCCACCATAGCTCTTGGAGAATCCTGCCACCACAGGGGGTGTCCACATTCCATTTTCAAGCCTTGAAATCAATATTTCCAGTCCGACGGTGCCGCTTCTGTTGTTCCCGATACTCCCTAAATAAAGGGCCTTGCCATCCGGCGTGAAAGTCAGTCCAGATAACTCGACTTTTCAAGCGCGGCACCATCCCCCTTACCCTATCGGCTCGATGGCGGTCTGGCTTTGACGCCGAATGCGCAGCAGAGTGTGCAAGAATGACATAGTGTGGAAAAATTATCTGTTAGGTCGATTGCAGACCGGCTCCTGCAAGCTCTTGACTGGAAACGAGGAAATACTTGTTACGGCGTGCGCAAAAGTTTGGAAGCATATTTGCTTTGAAGCCATGGGTGAGAGATTCGCATAAATTGTCATCTCAGATCTTTGGAGGAAATTCACATGAGCGGGATGCAGTCGCCTCTAAGGAATGTAACATGGTGGTCATTGGTTTTCTGTTCTTTGATTCTCTTACTCGGGCAGGGGCAGAGAGCAGCCGCTCAGTCGCTTTGGAACTCGCAGGCAAACCAACAAAGAGTCACTTTCTACGGCGGGATACTGGGAAATGCAGGATCCTTGGGGTCTGTGACCGAGTTGAGGCCCTCCCTGGGCTATGCCTTTAACCGACATGTGGACCTGGAGGCAGGCTTGCCCTTTTATTGGGTGAGCCCGTCGAGCAATGCCACAACCAACATTTCGGGCTCGAGGGCCGGAATTGGGAATGCTTTCCTCACACTGCGCCTGGCGCTGCCCAACCCAACGCTCAATTACTTATCGACGCTGACGGGAACAGCTCCTACGGGGGACGTTGACAGCGGATTCAGCACCGGGCGCGCCACTTTCGATTGGAACAACCATTTCGACCACACGATTTCGCGCATCACGCCCTTCGCAAATATTGGAGTGGCCAATACCATTTCTGATACTCCATTCTTTTACCGGCCTTTCAGTTCACTGGGGTTGGTCGGGCACCTTGATGGCGGTGCCCGTTTCAGACTTTTTAGGCCCTTGAGTGTCGGGGCTTCTGCTTACACCATTCAGCCTTCGGGACAGCAAAAAATTTACAGTAAGCTGTTGCCCCGGCGATCCGATGGGGTGCACGGGTCGCAATCCCAGCATTCAAGAGTATTTGAGACGAACAGTGTAACGATCGGGAATGCCGACATCGCGCGTGACAGCGGATATTCAGCCTGGGTTCAAGTCAACCCTGGGTCCCGATTTGGTTTAGGGGCTGGTTACAACCGTAGCGTCCAATATGGATTGAACAGTTTCTTCTTCGGCATCACTTGTGAGGTTCCGCTCTTGCATAGGAGTGTGAATTAGGGCAGAAAAGGAGGAATTAGGAATGAAACGATTGTTTATCTTGATGGCAAGCTTATGCATCGTCCTGAATTGGACCGATAGGCCTGCCTTAGCTCAACATAGTCACGGCGGGCAGGGGATGGGCAACCGCGAAGGGATGGGAATGGGGCGGGAAACGAATGGTTCGGGACGTTCCGGCAGCGTTGCTGGCCAGAAAATGGGCCGCGACCAGGATGATGCTCATGGAAAGATGGCAATTGGCGACCGTCTTGCCCGAACACCTCAGTTGTCTTCCCGGCTGCAGGGGTTGCTGCCTCCCGGAACCAACCTGCAGGACGCATCCAAGGAATTTAAGAACCTCGGTCAATTTGTTGCGGCAGTCCATGTGTCTCACAACCTGAACATCCCTTACGATCAATTGAAGACGAAGATGACCGGACCCTCTGCAGTCTCACTGGGCAAGGCTATCCAGGAACTCCAGCCGAATGCTAATGCCAAGGCAGAATTGAAGAAAGCTGAGAAGGAAGCGGCCCAGGATCTCCGCGAGGCAAAAGAAAAACAGGAAGCTGAACCGCACGAAGCAGCCGAAAAGCGGTGAAAGTTTGAGGGAGTAGGCGCAGGCCTTGCGGAAGGAGATAAGGTGATTGTTCCGGGGGAGTCACGTGTCAGCCCTTGAATCATGAATCGGGACTTTCCAATTCAAGCCCAGGAAGCTAAAGCCGAATTTGAGATAATGTGTTTCTCATTGGGAGAAGGAGTATTGGAAAGCTCGTACTATGCTTAATTGAATTGATGGGATTAGACCGAATAACTCAACATTTCAAGTGCGGCCCCATTTTCCAAGAGTTTCAGCATCACTCACCGACTGGTCAGTCGATCCCGTCCCTCGTAATCTCGCTGCGTCCCTAGAAAATGGAAGACCCTCCCTATCCCAGCCATGCATCCCTTCTACTGCTCTGCAAACAGCCTACCAATTGTTTGTTGCGTCTTCAGATGTCCTAACCATTTCAATTCATGACAGAAGAAGGGGCAACGGGTTCATAACAGGTGTTATTGATTGTTCGTTTCTGAAACATCTCTATCCCAAAAG
>JBGPHY010000123.1:0-11461 GCA_041484625.1 Terriglobia bacterium
TATTCAAATGCATTGCACCCGAACAGGAAACCGGGACGCGGGCCCTGGCGCTTAATGAGCTGCTGAGCGCGCTCGAAAACCACTCTCTCGCCTGCCCACAGAGATTCCCGCAAGGATTCCAGAGCCCACCGGGCCAGGGCCCGCTGGTCAGCCCGGAAAGTTTCCGCCTTCTTCAAGAGCCGCTCTGCTTCAGCGATCCGGCGCCCGGTCTCAGGGGAAATCGAAAGTCCGGCCTGCCTGCATTCTTCAAGCAACTTGTGAACCGTGGCCAAACGGTCCGCCGCAAATTCGTAATTCAAAAGCAAAGGAGTGGATTGAGACAGGGATTGTCGGCTATGCCCCTTTCCACGATGATCTGCGTACAGGAAGACTTCCCCGAACCCTGGCACAGTCAGGGGCAGGCTGATTCGAAAAGGTTGCGGCGCCGGCTGAAACCCTATTTGGCCAGTGGCCAGTTCCGGCAAGCTGGGTATCGGTCGAGAGAGCAGATCGCAAATATGAAAACGCTGCAATTGCTCTTCGGGCACTCGCTCGCCCTGCGCATCCAAAACAATACACCGGGCTGGCGGATCAGCTATTGAAACCCTGCCAAGGGCTGCCACCGCTTTGAATGCCAGCGGCACCGTTGCCGCTATACTGAGAAATTTCCGTCGATTCCAAAAGGCGATCATTGGTTGCTCCCGAGATTTATTCTGGCTGATGGCCGTCAGGCTGATCGTGACGACGATGTCCTCCTCTGATTGAACGGCTCTTTAAAATCCCTGATGAGTTGTCGGATCCCACTTAAGACCGGTGCCACTTCGAAGAATATTTTGTCCAGCAAGGCTCAGGAAACGCTCTGCTACTCGGCGAATTAGGCAGCGGGCAGGAACGGTCGGAAGACGGCTTGGCCCGGCTCAGCCTGAAGGAAAATGCCTGCCGCGAGGAAATGGAGGCGATGGCCACCTGCATAAGAGGAAGCGGTTCTTTGATCTTGCTGAACTGTGGGTCTAGAGGAAAGGGGCTTACCCCAGGCCCGGCATTTTCATCCGGCTGAGCCGCTTGCCCAGAAAGCCACTGCTCATCTGTTTCATCATCTTCCTGGCCTGTACATACTGCTTGAGCAACTGGTTCACCTGCTGAACCGATGTGCCGCTGCCGCGGGCGATGCGTTTCCGACGACTGCCGTTGATGACCTGGTGGCGGGCCCGCTCATGCGGAGTCATGGAATTGATGATAGCTTCAATATGGATCAGTTCCTTCTCGTCCACCTTCACCTTCTGCATGTCTTTGAATGGCCCGATCTGCGGAAGCATGCCCAGGAGTTGATCCAATGGGCCCATTTTGCGCATCTGACGCAACTGGTCGCGGAAGTCCTCCAGGGTAAAAGAGTCTGAAACCAGCTTCTCTCCCAGTTCGAGGGCCTTCTCTTCGTCAATGTTTTCCTGGGCCCTTTCGATGAGCGACAGCACATCGCCCATGCCGAGAATTCGTGAGACCATCCGGTCGGGGTGAAACTGTTCCAGGGCATCGTACTTCTCGCCCACGCCTACGAATTTGATAGGCTGGCCGGTAACTGTCTTGATGGAAAGCGCCGCCCCGCCCCGTGCATCACCGTCGAGCTTGGTGAGGATGACGCCCGTAACGCCCAGTTGATTGTGGAACTCCGCGGCGCTCTTGACCGCATCTTGCCCTGTCATTGCATCGGCCACAAACAGGATTTCCGAGGGGCTGACCTGATCTCTGACCCGCCGCAGTTCTTCCATCAACTCAGCGTCGACGTGCAATCGCCCGGCCGTGTCAATGAGCAGGACATCGCAACCCGAATTTCCGGCTTCCCGGATTGCCTCGCCACAGAGCTTTAAGGGGTCGTTTTCGTCGGTACCGGCGTAGATGCTGACTGCCACATCTTTCGCAATTAAGGCGAGCTGTTCCCGGGCTGCCGGTCGATAGACGTCGATGGAGAGCACCATGGTGCGATGCCCGTTCTTGTCGAGCCAGCGCCCCAGCTTACCCGTTGTTGTAGTCTTGCCTGAACCTTGAAGCCCGACAATCAGGAACACACTGGGAAGCTTGGAAGCAAAATTGAGCCGCGCCGATGAGCCACCTAAGATCTCCATTAGCTCATCATGCACAATCTTGATGACCTGCTGGCCAGGAGTCAGGCTGTCAAAGACCTCCTGTCCTACGGCCTTCACTTTCAGAGAGTCAATGAACTGCTTAACCACCTTGAAGTTGACATCAGCTTCCAGCAAAGCCATGCGGATTTCTCTCATGGCTTCGTCGATATGGGCCTGGGAAAGTTTCCCCTCCCCACGAAGGTTTTTAAAGACCTTCTGAAGTTTCTGAGTTAACTGATCAAACATGTACGCTCCATCTTCTCGCCTGGCTTCTATTACTCCTCTGTCAATTTCATTTCAAAGCGCGCCATGTTCAGAGCCTTGCCGGTCTGCTCATCAATATCCATTTCCACGGCATTAATCCGAACATCCCCTGAAGCAGTTTCGAACTTGACAGGAATCTGGTTGACAAACCGGGTGAGGACAATTGTCCAGTCCACGCCGATCACTGACTCATGAGGGCCAGTCATCCCTACGTCGGTAATGTAGGCCGTCCCGTGGGGCAGGATCCTCGCGTCGGCGGTGGCTACATGGGTGTGGGTCCCGACGACCGCAGAAACCCTGCCGTCAAGATACCAACCCATAGACTGTTTTTCCGCAGTGGCTTCGGCGTGAAAGTCGAGGATTACCACCTTGACCTCGGGTTTCAATTGGGAGAGCAACGATTCGCAGACCCGAAAGGGACAATCGCTGGGGGGCATGAACACCCTTCCCTGCAGGTTGATGACGGCGTAAGGAATTTCGTTGCGCAAGAGCCCGACGTAAAGACCTTTCCCAGGCACGGTAGGAGGATAATTAGCAGGGCGAAGCAGGCGGGGTTGGGAATTGATAAAGTCGAGAATTTCTTTCTTATCCCAAACA
The DNA here is from genome assembly GCA_041484625.1 of Terriglobia bacterium. GTDB lineage: Bacteria > Acidobacteriota > Terriglobia > Versatilivoradales > Versatilivoraceae > JBGPHY01. The sequence continues at coordinate 2,961 of JBGPHY010000123.1, forward strand.
TGGTTTCCTGTGGTAATGACGTCGACCCCCAGGCCCAAGAGTTCCTGGACCAGCAGAGGGGTAATGCCATTTCCACCGGCGCAGTTCTCCCCATTGGCTATACAGAAGTCGATCTTGCGGTCTTCCAGGATTCCATGCAGGTGGCCTTTCAGCGCGTTTCTGCCGGGCCGGCCTACCACATCTCCAACGAACAAAACTTTCATGCTCTCGAATTCTTTCCAGACTCGGCATGGGCGCCACCCTGTAGAAGGGTAGCAGATACGCGGTGTCAGGTAACGAGTCTCATGTCCAGGCCGTGAGCATCGAGTGCCAGGATCTGACCCTCAAGTCTCTTCTGTGGAGGACTGCAACGCTCTTCTCCAGGTGGAAGCCCTCTCAAAGAAATTGCGTTTCTTAGTTACCTCTCGCTTGTTTCGGGCACCTTCCAATCAGCTCCGATCCCTTACCGCGCATACTCCACCACGCGCATCTCCCGAATCACCGTGACTTTGATCTGACCCGGATACTGCAACTCGTTTTCAATCTTACGGGCAATGTCCTTGGAGAGCCAGTGAGCCTGTTCGTCGCTGACCTTGTCGCTCTCTACCATGATTCGGATTTCACGACCGGCCTGGAGGGCGTAGCACTTGGAGACCCCTTCGAAGGAATCGGCCAGGTGTTCCAGTTTCTCGAGCCGTTTGACGTAGGTTTCCAGGATCTCCCGGCGAGCCCCCGGCCTGGCCGCGGAGAGCACATCGGCAAGTTGCACCAACTGCGCTTCAATAGTCCGGAACTCCACATCGAAATGATGGGCTTCGATGGCGTGGATGATTTCTTCGCTCTCACCGCATTTGCGGGCAATCTGAACCCCCAACTGGACGTGGGTTCCCTCAACCTCCCGATCGATGGCCTTGCCGATATCGTGAATCAGCCCAGCTCGCTTGGCCACCGAAGTGTTGACCTTCAATTCCGAGGCAATCATCCCGGCCAGGTAAGCCACTTCCTTGCTGTGATTCAAAACATTCTGTCCGTAACTGGTTCGATAGCGCAGACGACCCAACAACTTGACAATTTCCGGATGAAAATCGTGGATATCCAATTCCAGGACCGCGGCTTCACCTTTCTGCTGGATACGGGTCTCCATGTCCCTTTTAACCCTTTCCACTACTTCTTCGATGCGAGCGGGATGAATGCGACCATCGGTGATCAGTTTCTCAATGGCCATCTTCGCCACCTCCCGCCGGATGGGGTCGAACCCCGACAAGATGATGGCTTCCGGGGTGTCGTCGATGATCAAATCCACCCCAGTCGCTACTTCCAGGGCGCGGATGTTGCGGCCCTCGCGGCCGATGATGCGGCCCTTCATTTCGTCGCTGGGAAGGTCCACCACCGAAACTGAGGTCTCAACCACATGTTCACTGGCGCAACGCTGCATGGTGGCAGTGAGGATTCTTTTGGCCTCCTCCTGGGCAGTGTTTCGAGCGTCTTCCTCAATGCGTTTGGCGATGAAGGCCGCCTCTTTTCGGGCATCTGCCTCCATCTGCTTGACCAGCTGTCTCTTGGCATCCTCCGACGTCATCCCGGAAATCACTTCCAACTGATGCTTCTGTTCAGCCCAGAGGTCCCGGACTCGTTTCTCGTCGTGAACCAGAGATCGCTCCCGATCGCTTAGCCGTTTTTCTCTGTGAAGAACTTCCTTTTCTTTCTGGACCAGGGAACTGTCCTTGCGCTCCCACTGCTCTTCCCTCTGGCCCAATCGCTTTTCCAGATTTTGAAGCTCAATCTTGCGTTCTTTACTCTGTTTCTCAATTTCTGCCCGTAGGCTGAGGGTCTTGTCTTTTGCCTCCAGCAGGGTCTCCCGCCTGAGGTTCTCGGCTTCTTTCTTGGAGTCTTCGATAATCTTGCGGGCGGTCTGTTCTGCGGTCTTGATGGACCCGAGAGTCCGCTTCGATTTGAAAATCACCGCAAAAAGGACGAGGATGGTAACCGCGCAAACTCCGAGTGCAAAAATGTAAATCAGGGGATTCATGTTTGCTCCTGAATCTAGTGGAATCCAGGAATATCCACTCCTGGAAGTCAAGGGGGGAAGGGAGAGTCTCAACGAGTTTAGAAATAAATCGGTAAATCATGCTAGGTATCCCCTTCCCGAATGAAAGGATTAGACTTGATGATCAGGCGAAGACAATATGGAACTACAATTCTAGTTTAGCGAAAACCGAGCAAGAAAGAAAGAGGAGAAGGCTGGGCGGACAAAAAAGTGGGGGGGGGGAATACCCCGCTTTGCCGTGAGGCACTCTATTTGAACCTGGTTACCAGGTGGGCACCCTGCTCTTACTTTAGGGATCTTCACATGGTGAAGTTCACACACCGTAAAGAGACTCAGGCTCCCAAACAAATAGGTGTTGGAACAAATATGAATATGCCTACACAAACATCGCAGGGCACCTTGCATTCTAGCCGTGCCCGGCAGACCAGTCAACACAGAAATCAGAAAACCACGCCGACACGGTTATTTCTTAAGAACCTGGTCTAACTGACGGGAGCACTCTGCACTTCTTTCATCCACAAAAGAATTTGACTTCCGGGCGATCTCACGTTCTTGAAACAACTCGTCTGCAATGTTCAGCGCCGCCATGACTGCCACCTTCTGGGAATCGGCGGTTTTGCTGGAACCGACAACTTCACGCATTTTGCCATCGACGTAGGCAGCCAGTTCCTTCACATATTCGGAATCGAAACTGCCTTTGATTAAGTAGACCTGGTCACAAATATTGACCCGGGTGACCCCGTCGGGATTTGCCATGGGACTCTCCCAACCCGTTACAATGACAGTTTCTCGAGGTTTTGTAGGATGGATTCAACTTTGTCTTTTACCAAGTCTTTTTCTTTCCTGGATTCCAGCAATTCTGTTTTGAGGCGCTCGTTCTCGGTCAGGACCTGCTCCAACTGGGACTTCATCTTCAGGTGGTCCTTTTCCAGCGCCTCCTTCTGCAGTTTCATTGACCGGAACAGCTCTACCACCCGATAGACTTTGTTTTCCAACTCGGTGAATTTGTCCAATGCGTTTGTCACTCTAGCTCCTCAAGCGGGCATCTAGTTCGGCGTGTAAGCGTTCCAGGACGATTTCCTGGAACCGGTTGACTTCTTCCTCAATCAGGGTTCGTTCCAGCGACAGGTAAACCACACTGAAAGCGATGGCCTTCTTTCCGGTTGGCAGGTCCTCGCCAAAATACAGGTCAAACGGGGTTATTTTTTGAAGCTCAGGAATTCCTGCACTCCATACCACGGACTCAATTCTACTATACTCGACCTCTCTATCCACGACGATTGAGAGATCCCTTTGGATGGCCGGGAACTTGGGGATCTCCGCGAATCCCTTTTCCCGAAACTCCAGGCCATACCATGCAGCCAAAGGAAGTTCAGCCACAAAAACAGGCTGCTTAATCTTGTAGTTATCTGCGACACGGGGATGGAGCCGGCCCAGAATTCCCAACTGTCTTCCATGGGAGTAAAGTTCGGCGACAACGCCTGGATGATAATAAGTAACTAAGCCAGGATCTGACATGCGCCTGAACTCCAAATTGCAGAAGTTCTGGGAAAGCACCCCCCACAGAGCTTCGACGTCTCCCTTGAGGTCAAAAAAGCTGAAGGGTCGTGGCTGGCAGTGGACCCCTTTCTCCGTGGCGTTCCCAGTGGCGATGAGGCCCAACATCATGGTCTCTTTGAACTGTAGGGAACCGCCGTAGAATACTCTCCCCATTTCATACAGTCTCACGCTTCGAATTCCCCGGTTGTAGTTGCGCATTAGGGAACTGGTCAGTCCCGGCAGCAACGAACTCCGCATGACCCCCATTTCCGAAGAGAGCGGATTCATCAATGGAACAGGCTCCTGGAGGCTGAACTTCCGGGTCTCGTCCTGGTCAACAAAGGAATAACTGCAGGTTTCGGAATAGCCGAGGTGGAACAATCTCTCCCGGATGACGCTCTCCCGGGAATGCTCGGGGCGGCGATGGGCTTCGCCCTTCCAGAGAGGCAGGGTCGAGGGAAACTTGTCGTAGCCGTGGTGCCTGGCCACCTCTTCGACCAAGTCAATTTCTCGTTCCACATCCAGTCGGAACGTGGGCAGAAGAACTTGCCATCCCCCGGGCAGAGTCTCCGCAATCTTGAAATCCAGACGGTTTAGAAGGTCCTCGACAATTGTGGAGTCGACTTCCATCCCCATGACCTGCTGAATGCGGGACTTGCGGAGGAGAGTGGACCCACGGTCGACGGGTCGAGGATAAGCATCGACTACTCCCTGCAGGATCTCCCCACCGGCTAGTTGCTGGATTAATGCAGCCGTTCGGTCCAGGGCGAATACCGTGGCGGAAACGTCGGCGCCTCTTTCGAACCGGTGCGAGGCTTCGGTGTGCATCCCCAGTTCTTTAGACGTCCTACGGATGCTGACCGGGTCTAACCAGGCGCTTTCCAGCAGGACGTCGTAAGTAGAGAAACCAATCTCACTCTCCAGACCTCCCATGATTCCTGCAAGAGCTACGGCTCTGCTCCCGTCAGCAATAACCAGCATTCCGCGGTTGAGATGGCGCTCCTCCCCGTCAAGAGTCACCAAGAATTCCTGTTCCTCCGCCTCACGAACGAGAATTCGACGACCTTCGATCTTCTCCAGATCGAAAGCATGCAGAGGGTGGCCCAGTTCCATCAGGACATAGTTGGTCACATCGGCCACATTGTTGATGGAGCGGACTCCCAGAGTTTCAAGCCGCTGGACCAGCCAATCCGGCGACGGCCCCACCTTGACACCGCGAATGACACGGGCCGAATAACGCGAACACAATTGGGGTGAGGAGATTTCGACGGAAACCGCCTCTGTTGAGGATGCTGCAGATTCTGCACAGGAGCTAGTAACCTGATGGAGACGCTTTCGATAGAGAACGGCCACTTCCCGCGCCACACCAAAGTGACTCAGGCAGTCAGGACGGTTACTCGCCAAGTCCAGATCCAGGATATGGTCGGATCCGAGGCTTTCTATGGTCTCCACGGCAATCCCAACGTTGGTCAGGTCCTCAGCTAACTGCCGCGGGAGAACCTCGATGTCGACGAACTCTCTCAACCACTGGTAACTGATTTTCATCTTCCCTAGAACTGCTCCAGGAATCGCAAATCACTTTGGTAGAAGTATTGAATGTCGTTGATTGAATATTTCACCATGGCCAACCGCTCGACGCCCAGGCCAAATGCGAAACCGGTATAACGTTCGGAGTCATAGCCCACATATCGGAAGACCTCCGGATCGACCATCCCGGCGCCCAACACTTCAATCCATCCACTCATCTTGCAGACCCGGCACCCCAGACCGCCACAAAAAATGCAGGAAATATCCACCTCGGCACTGGGCTCGGTGAAGGCAAAGTAACTGGGACGGAACCTGACCTTGATCTTCTCTCCGAAGAAAGCTTTCAGGAAGAACTCCAGCGTCCCCTTGAAGTCCCGGAAGGTGATGCCTTCATCCACTGCCAGGCCCTCGATCTGTTGAAAATTCGGCGAATGGGTGGCGTCGGGATTATCGCGTCGGAAAACCTTCCCCGGACAGATGATTCGCAGTGGCGGGCGCTGTTTCTCCATGGTCCGAATCTGAACGGGCGAGGTGTGGGTCCGCAACACCAGCGAGTCCGAGATATAGAAGGTGTCCTGGGCGTTGCGGGCCGGATGATGTTCAGGGATGTTCAGGGCTTCGAAATTGTGATAGACAGTCTCAATCTCGGGACCATCTTCAACGGAGTAGCCCATCGTGTAGAAGATCTCTTCGATCTCGCGCCTCACCTGGGTCAGGGGATGCACAGTCCCCAGTGGGCGGCGCAGACCCGGAAGAGTGATATCTACCTGCGCAGATGCCAGACGGGATTTCAGGGCCTCTGCCGCCAGAGCTTCGGCCTTCCCCTGGATTGCCTCCTCCACAAGAGTTTTGAGTTCATTGAGAGAACGACCCACTTCCTTCCGGTCGGAGGGAGGGACCTGCTGCAGGTCCTTCATCAACAAGGTCACGGCTCCGTTCTTGCGACCCAGGTAACGATCCCGCAAAGCGATCAACGACTGGTCGGAGTTCACCCGGTTCAACTCAAGGTGAAAGGCCTGGCGCGTCTGGTTGATTTTTTCAATCATGTCCGATCCAGCAGTGAAAAAGATCGTCAGATCCTAACAAAAAAGAGGGGCATGAAGCCCCTCTTGTGCCCTCAAACCTGCAAATCCTGAAGAAGCGACTCAAAAGCCATCCACGTTACATCGCCGAGAAGTGCTGCCTTCGCCTGTGAGCGTTCATTCGACCCTGCAACCTGGAACTCGTGAGTCAGGCGAAGAGCCAGCTGCTGTCAAGTAGCGCAGGCTTCCCTGGAGGTATTCACCAACTGGGCAAACGCCCCCGCGTCTTTGACTGCCAGGTCGGCCAGGATCTTCCGATCCAACACAATGCCGGCCTTCTTCAGACCAAACATCAGCCGGCTGTAAGACAGCCCGTTCAGTTTGACGGCTACGCCTATGCGGACAATCCACAAGCGGCGGAAGTCCCTCTTGCGAACTCGCCGGTCCCGCATGGAGTACTTGAGTGCTTTGTCAACAGACTCCGAGGCTGATCGATAGAGCTTACTCTTAGCGCCGCGATACCCTTTGGCCAATTTCAATATCTTGTGCCGGTGATCTCTCCGGCTGGTTCCCCGCTTGATTCTCGCCACTCGCAATTCTCCTTACAATAAGTTCCCGAACCTTAGGTCCTCCCGGCCATTATGCATAGGGCAGCATCAGCCGCACCCTGGCCATATCCGAAGGGCTCACCAGACCCATCTGATCCAGGTTCCTTTTCCTTTTGGACGACTTCTTGGTCAAGATATGGCGGGCATGCGAATGCCCCCTTTTAATTTTTCCGGAAGCAGTCAGGCCAAAGCGTTTCTTGGTACCTCTGTGCGTCTTCAATTTAGGCACAAAAACACTCCTTCGTGATATCTAGAAACCCAAAAATTCAACTCCTTATTTCCTGGGAGCAAAAATGACGAACAGGTGGTTCCCTTCCATCCTTGGATGCCCTTCCACCATTCCATGTTCGGCCAGTTCCTCCATCAGACGAGTGAGCAATTGTCGCCCGATTTCCTTATAGGCCATTTCACGTCCCCGGAACATCACAAACGCCTTGGCCTTGTCACCCTCCTCCAGGAAACGGACAATGTTGTTCTTCTTGAAGGCGTAATCATGCTCGTCGGTCATGGGCCGGAACTTGACCTCTTTGACCTGGATCACCTTCTGGTTTTTTCTGGCTTCGTGAGCCTTCTTGTTTTGCTGGTAAAGGAACTTGCCGTAGTTCATGATACGGCAAACCGGCGGCTGGGCGGTGGGTGAGACTTCCACCAGGTCCAAATCCTTTTCCTTCGCAATTCTCAGGGCATCAAATGGGGTTAAGATACCCAGTTGCTTCCCCTCTTCGTCAATAACCCGGAGTTCTTTCGCCCGGATTCGCTCATTGACTCGAATATTTCGGTTGTTGATACACGCACCTCCTGTGCATCTCAAACTGGTTTTGACTAAAGGACCGACAGGCTGAAACGAACCGTTCTACGGCCGACCGGCCTTTTTTTGTTTCAAATCCTGAATCAATTCCAGGAATTTTTCAAAGGAAAAAGTGCCCAGGTCACCTTCGGACCGGCTGCGCACCGACAGCGTCCCGTTCTCCACTTCCCGATCGCCGATGATCACCATGTAGGGAATCTTTTCCAACTGGGCATTGCGAATCTTCAGGTTCACCTTCTCATTGCGGATATCGGATTTCACCCGAAATCCGGAGGATCGAAGCCGCGCGTCCAGTTCGCGAACCCTTTCCAAGTGCCGTTCGCTGATGGGCATCAGAATGACCTGCACGGGAGCCAGCCAGAGCGGGAAGGCTCCGGCATAATGTTCGATCAGGATCCCAAAGAAGCGCTCCATGGAACCGAGCAATGCCCGATGCACCATGTAGGGCCGATGGGGCTGGCCGTCCTCTCCAATGTAGGAAATATCAAACCGCTCGGGCAAGTTAAAATCGAACTGGATGGTGGTGCATTGCCAGGAGCGGCCGATGGCGTCTTTGATTTTCAGGTCGATCTTGGGCCCATAGAAGGCTCCTCCTCCTTCGTCCACGCCAAATGGCAATCCCTTGGCCTGGAGGGCACGGCGCAACGCCTCAGTGGCACGGTCCCAATCCTCCACCGGGCCCACGTATTTTTCGGGCCGGGTAGAAAGGTAGATCTCGTATTCCTCGAATCCAAAGCTCCTGAGAATCGTAAGGGTCAATTCCAGGGCTCCGAGGATTTCCTCCTCGATCTTCTCCGGCTGGCAGAAGATGTGGGCATCGTCCTGAGTAAAGCCTCGCGCCCGAAAAAGTCCCTGTAAAACTCCGGACCGCTCATAGCGGTAAACCGTTCCCATCTCGGCCCAGCGGAAAGGCAAATCCCTGTAACTGCGCATCTCGTTCTTGTAGATTAAGATGTGGAACGGACAGTTCA
>JBGPHY010000124.1:0-11394 GCA_041484625.1 Terriglobia bacterium
ACCCAACAAATGCAGGCAAATCATCCATCTTTTGAGGTGAGTCACCGCAGGGGCCTCGCCATGAAGCAAACACATCCAAAGCTGCTTGTCAAGAAGAATGCAAGGGTTCTTGGTCTCGGGTCAGTGTCAAGCAGATTGGCTTGAAAGAAACTGCTGCGAGTTCTCCCGCTCTTCGTGCCGCGCAGCCCTACGCCGTGCTCCGGCTATACGAGAGTCACCGAGATTCCCTTTTCGGCAATGTGGTACTCATGAAGTGAGCCTGGCAGGTCAGCCTGCGCAAGCCTGTCGCGAACAGCTCGGGCTGTATCCGGATTCTTGGCAAGCAACATCAGGAATCCGCCACCCCCGGCCCCGGCCAGCTTCAGCCCAGCCAGATAGGGACGAAGGACCCGGAGTTGAGCCTCAATCAGGGAATTCGTGGTATTGGGATCCAGTTTTTGGTTGAGTTCCCAATGCCGGTCCATCAGTGTCCCCAGGTATTCCCACTCACCCTCTCGCATGGCATAGGCCATTTCCCAAGCCAGCGTTTTGATGCTATGCAATACCTGAACGGCTTCCACTTCACGAGCCAGGTAACGACCGACCACTTGTACCAACAGGTCCTTGGCTACGCGGCGAATGCCGGTGTAATAAAGAAGGAAGCGATCTTCAAATTCCTTTAGGCGTCCGGAAGGCAGGGAGACCGGCTCCACCCGCAATCGCTGGCGGATGCCCGGGCCTGACGAGATCAGCTTGATGCCGGGGAAAATGCCCCCTACCTGGTCCTGCCATCCGCCGCCAGTGGTCAGCAACTGCTCCAGCCGCATTACCTGAACCATGAGTTCACGATCTGAGAGGGTCAGCCCGCTCATCTCAGTCAGTGCACGGATCAAGGTGGCCGCCAGGATGCTGCTGGTGCCCAGCCCCGAGCCCATAGGCAGCTTCACGCTGGTTCGGATTTCCAGTCCCCCGCCGGCCCGTCTGAGTGCGGCTTCCAGAGTCTCTTCGGTTGAGGCAAACCCGACCATTTGCAGAGCCACGCGGGGAATGCTAAAGGGGCTCCCCGGCTCCAAGGGGGCTAGGATTTCCTCCATGGAACGGTACTCGATGACATCGCCACTATCGTCAGACACGCAGCGGATCAATAATTTCGGAAGCCGATGAAGCACCGTCTGAATTGGGTGGATTCCGTCCACAGAAAGGGCTGCATTCAATACGGTCCCCCCCCAGTCCAGGCAAAACGGAGGAGTATCCGACCATCCTCCGCCGAAATCGCAACGGGCGGGTGCTGAAACCTCGACTGTGTTGAAGCACCAATATGGTTTATGCCCGGATAAGACATCTTCGTAGTCGCCGGCATCCACAGCCCTTTGGACAGATTGGAATGCCATTTTGAGAGCTTGGTCCGCCTCCTGGGCCAAACCTGCTTGGCTGAGGAAAAGATGGGCCTGGTAGAGGTGACTGGCAGCCTGGGTGGGGGCAGTATCTGCCAGTCGTGTGGCTTCCTTGATCAGCGCCCCGCCCGTGGCGGCCAAGGCTGCCGGAGCCGGCGATTGCTCGAGCAGGGGTCTCACATCGCTTCCGGCCAGAGCCAGAGACACGGCGGTGGCCTGCCAGCGGGCCTGTGACCTTCGACTCCTAGCGGTTGCCAGGGCATGGTTGTCGGCCCAGTGGGCACTGCTGGCCAGAGAAACGCGGGGAAGCAGGGACCAGCGTGCTGGAGTGAAGCCACTCTCGAGTCCCATCATCCACTGGGCGCACTCCCAGGTTTGTTCAGGGGCAGCGATCGGAAAGAGCAGGGCATTCCACAAGCTCCATTCGGACTTGTGAATCTCCGGCCAGACCTGGCCAACATCCATTCCAAGATCCTGGATGACTTGAAGGAGAGGACGGCCAAACCAGGTGGCTGCACCCGTACCTGCAATAGCTTTGGGATCGTCGGCCACTCCATACACGCGTATGGCCGTTCCTTGAACACCGCTTGGAAGGTTCACAGGAACTGGGTGGACCACGGTGTCCTCCGGGATTTCCAGAGGGCGGTCCAGGTCAGTAACGCCATGCAGGATCGCCCCGCGACCGGCCCGCACAGGGAAATTCAATTCACACTCAATGGCCAGCGCCCCGGCACCTAATTCGCCGCCGGCCGAAACCACGCTATCGACAATGATTCCTGCCGACCGGAACCCCGGCGGAATCACCTGTCCCATCTTCTGTTGAGCCTGGTAGAGTTGGGTGAGGCTGGATTCTTCCGTCATTAACTGGCGGAAGAGGCGGGTGGTTCCGACGTGAGTGAATTCCCCCTGGACCAAATCGCACCAGAAGGGTTGTCCGCCAAGCAGACGCGCCAGTTTCGTCATGGCGGGAGAGGTTTGGACCGACGGAAGCCACTGTCCAGTCAGAATTTTGGTGAAATGCTCATAAAGGTCAAGGGAGGGGAGTGTCCCCGACTCTTCTTTCAGAATACCGGGTACAATCTTCCGGTGGCCGCTCTCAATTGAGATTCCTGCCAGCTCTGTCAAGCCGCATGCCAGTGAGACATCAAAGCGCAGGAGTCCCGTATCCAGCCCCACCAATCCTCCCGGAAGGAGACCGCCAGCTGCCTTAAGTTGGGAGAAGCTGGGCTTTTGAAGGAAGGCGTAGACCTGGCCCCTCTCATCGATGACATAAACGCCGTGCTGGATTCCGATTCCTGCAGGCTGGAGCATGGCGACCCCAGATACACCGGGCCGTTCCCAACGGAGATTGGAGGCATCGAAAGCCAGGAGGACATCGCCAGAGGCGAGCAACAGGCCGGAGTTGAGACGGCTCGCCCAGAGGGTCGACAGGGCGAGGAACTCATCGAATACCGTGCTGTATTCCCCCCACGGGGCCTTGACGGGCAGGGTGCTGAATAACTTGCCAGTTAGCGAGTATTGCGGCAATCGTCGGGAATCTCCTCCGGAGTGGAGGATCAAGACCTTTTGGGTTTGCCACCAGGATTCGAGAGAAGGTGATCCCGTCTCGGGGAGCGCGGACTCCGCCAAGGCACGCAACGCATTGAACGTCGCACCACCGCTTCCAATTCGCTGATCATTCAGGTCCGGAACCACCAGGAACCGGGCCCCGGCGGGGAGAACGGCCTTTTGCTGGCGATGAAAGGTCTCTTCCTGGAAGGCGGCGGCCTGGCGTTGGGAACTGGCTGTGATGACGACTGCCGTCCACCAGCGGACAGCTGAAGAGGGAGTCACCACCTGCTCCATGTAAAGGCGGCGAGCTTCCTGGGTCACCTGCGAGAGTCCTCCTAAACTAAGGGGAATCATGGCGGAGTTCATGGGAGTACCACCAGGGATGACCCTGCTCCAGAAGGTTTTATTGGGTGCGTCGGGTGAGTAGAGCGTTCACTTTTTCCATTACGTCAAAAGCATCGGCGACGTACAACACGTCGGCTTTACCGTGGGTCTAGCCACAATTCCCGTCCAGGTTCACGGCTCGCCTTTCATTGACGAACCGCCAACCGACGACATGAGGCTCCTCGCCGTGGCAGCAAGTGGAGAGTCCCTTGAGATGGCGGGGTGTCGAACCGGTTTGTCCCACCTGGTTCAAATGAGTCATGAAGGAAAGGACAGCCTGCCCCTCGCCACTCAAATCCACCAGCGATTTGCTGCCGCCCAGTGAAGCCTGGCTTAAGCGCAGGAAATCCCGGATGATTCTTTGGGCATCGTCCGCATGGGTCCTGCCATCCGGCTGTGTCTTTGTCCAACCAGCACCCGCCACGAAAAGTAGTTCCGCATCCGGACGGATCGTCTGTTCACCGGCCGCTGGCGCATGGAAGCCAGTCACCGTGGTCCGCTTCATATTAGCCGCCAGCTCGACCGGAATTATTTCCACTGAAGAGTTTCCCGGCTCTCCCCGATAAGCCTCGTAACAACCGGATTCCAGAGTGATGAACCATGGAGAGTGGGTCCGTTGGAGGACGGCCTCCATGCGCTGGCGATAATACCAGCGGGTAATGGAGACAGACCCGTTTGAGACAGTGATGGCGGTGGCGTGAGTGTCGATCCGCCCATTCATGCGCTGGGCCACGCCCGCCAGGACCCGCATAAAACGTGAGGTTGCGGGAGCAACCACTAGCGATGGCCGCGCCACCTGGCAGATAGCTTCCAGAGCAGCAGCATCCGTAGCATAGCGGCTCTGGCTGAAATCAGCTCCGACGACCGACAGGAAGCGCGTAGCCCCGCAGGCGGCCAGTTGGATGGCTGCAGGTTGGGTTGCCTCGCCAACCAATCCGCCGTTCAACGTAAACCCCAGGTTCTGCGCCAATTTCCTGGCGGCGCTGACTGTTTCCAATGCGGCCCGCGCCAGTGTACCGTCCGATTCTGTATGGGCTAAGAAGAGGATAGTTTCCATGGGTTGCCGTTCACTTTCGTAATGATGTGATTATGCGTCAGGTTGCAACTTGTGGGATCTCCTCTACTCGCGACTCGGATCTGGCACGGGTCTCTCTTACGGCCCTCTACCACTTACTCAATGTTTGTGGTCATCCTCCCGCAATCCAAGTCACGATATCCTTGGCGACCTCGTCGGCAGAGAGGTCCTTAACCACCTGGGTGGTGCGCTGCTGTTTGGGTAGGGAGACATTGACGAAGCTGACGCCCTCGGCCCCCACCTTGACAGGTTTGGCTTTTTGCAGAGCCGGCATTACTGTCCGCATGTTGGCCATTCCCACCTGGGGGTTGTTCGGAGGTTCAGAAAGGTTGCCAGTCGCCCAGCCCAGCAGGGCAGGTGGACCCTGGCACATCGAAACCTGGTGTTTCCCTCCCTCAACTCTTTCTAGAATTTCCAGAGCTTCGTCACTTTTTATCGTCAACTGGTCAACTCCCTGGAATTGGTCGATGATTTCCAGCCGTTCTCCCACCAATTGCATCGTGGCACCCGCAGCTCGCGATGCTGATTCCCATCCCCCAAAAACCAGCAGCCTGGAACGATCAAGCCCCGGAATGTTACGAATGGCTTCGGCCAGGGCGGAAGCTACCTCAGTAGCATCTGTGAATCCGCCGGCAGGGCCATCCAGCGCCACCAGTTCAAACGGCACCTTCTGAGCGATGGTCATCATGACTTGCTGTAATTTGGCTTTTGGCCCCAAACTTACCAGCCAGACTCTGCTTCCCGGGACAGACTTAGCCAGGTGGGCTGCCTCGTAAAGGGCGTGACTGGCCCAGGGATCGAGCACTGCCGGCAGCATCATCTCATTTCGGAGGGCCGGCCCGGTGGACCCGGTAACCGGTTCGAGAGTCTGCAATGGATCGGGCACGATGCTTCCGCAGACGACAATTTGATATCCATTAACCATTGATCTTACTCCGGAGTAATGCTTACTTTCGCCGGAACTGACCACGGTCCGTTTCATTCTAACTTAGGAGGAAATTACCTCCTCACTCGACTTGATCTGCAGCCATTGCGCGTGGTTCTAAATGAAGTGATGCAGCATCCCGCTCAATTCTCAGCCGAATGTAGTCCCCCAGCGCCAGCGCGAAATTCCACGTTGGTGCGCTCGGGGTCCTCTGGATGAGGTTGGGTGCAATTCCAAACGCAGGCGCCACAGTGCACGCACTTCTCGCGATCAAAGGCCGGGACTTTATCTTCGCCCGGGGTGATGGCTTGGCCGGAACAGACCTCCACGCAAAGCTGGGTTTCACAGTTCCTGCACAGGTGCGGGTAAAGGAAGACCACATGATCGGGATAGCCGGGAAGCGCTTGAACTTTTCCGCCCAGAAGGAGCGCGTCCTGGTGGGAGATGAGCAGCTTGCCGTCATATGGGATGGCTGGCCAGCCACATCTTTCCATCAAGACATTGTGCAGAGAAATCCCCTTTGCGGCGCATTCCTTTCGCAGGAAGGAGATCTCGGCCGGAGAGATTTTGCCGCGATAGTATTCCTCGACCGACGGGAGTCGCTTATAGGGAGGCAAGGGCTTGCCTGGGAGGTTCAGTTTTCCCCTGCTCAATCCGGTCAGCCCCATTCCAATCAATCCCGTGAGAACTCCACGCTGGAATCCATCCCGGGCGTTTTCGGCCACGCGGCCTTCAGCTTCCACCCAGCTGGCTCGACGACGGAGGACATAAGAATTCTCCAGGTTCTCACGAGTAAACGGTTGTCCTGTCTTCAGAAGGTCGATAACTCCTTCAGCCAGGAGAACACCTGTAGTCCAAGCCTCATCGACACCCGAGCCGGTCAGCACGTTAGTACTGCCTGACCCCTCTCCGATCCGGGCATATCCATGGCCGGCGAGGTAAGGTTCACCCTGCTTCCCCGATTCCTGGAGGGTCTTGGCTCCCCAGGAACGGAGGGAAGCTCCTTGCAGGTATCTCCAAAGATGAGGATGCAACATCCAGTGTTGCAGGTAGCGGTAAGAAGTTCGCACCGGGCTGTCAAACCAGGAGGGGACGAAGATGCCGGCGCTAGCCAGGCGCTCGGGATAGACGTAAAGAAATCCAAAAATCTCCGGCTCTGGATAGCCGAAGGTGTGTATAACCGTCCCCGATTCCAGTTTCGTGTCCTCAGGAAGCTCGATAACAACTTTGTTGCCGACCGCCCAATCGTAGCGGTGGTGACCTTCCGGCATTCCAAAGCATTCGTCGAGTTTGCGCCCGATAGGCCCGACGGGCCCGTCGCCCACGACAGTGAGAGCCGCGCGGATGTCCATGCCGGGAAGATACCCAACGTCAGGTTGTCCCTGCTTATTCGTTCCTTGGTCGATCAATCTAACGCCCAGCACTTTTTTATCTTCAATAATTGGCTCTGCCACTGGAGTCCCAGGCCAAATCTGAACTAGCCCCGAACCCATCAGTTGAGATCCGACCCACTGGTTGAACTGGCCGACCGAAAGAAGTAACCCGCCGTCCTTGCGGAGGAAGTCTGGAATGTAAGGAAGGGCCAGGGCTTCCTCTTCATAGGGCAATGCTGACCTGAAGGTACGGATCAGCCAATCACCCACGCGCAAGGTGACAGACCTCCGGCTGGCTCCTACCGGATCCAGCAAGTACAGAACTTTTTCGTGCTTGACTGGTGTGGCCATCGGGATTTGCGACGGGTCCAGGTCAGGGAAAGAGGAACGGATCCCCCGTGCCCGCGTAACCACTCCAGACACACCAAACCCGATGTCGTCGGCGCGCTCATAACAGACTATTTGAAGGGGGAGCCCCGGCAATGAGGAACTCTCGACCACAGGGCTTCCATCGTCTTTGAGCAATTTCCGAGATAGTGTCGTTAAGAATCCGCCGGAGGCCGGTCCCATCCCCACACAGACAATATCGACGTCCATGGTCTGACGTTCCACTGGCAACGGCTGGGACTCCCGAGGCTGGGGAATGGTGTTAGTCATGAGGGGTAGTCTAGGGCCTCGGGGATCATTACCTTCGAGAGGGAGGTGGCAGCGCGGTCTTTGGCCAGACGAGCACCAGTAAGGCAACCATCCAGCTTCATGCGCATCCGCGCAAAGGCTTCCATCCCGTCAAAGCGGACACAGGGACCGGCCTTCACCGGGTGAATCTGGCTGGGTTCAATGACATCGGAATAGCCCCGTGCTGCACTGGCAATCCCCGGGATGAATCCCTCAATCGCATCGAGTTCTTCGTCCTGGTAGCAGGCATGACAGCTTTCCTCGGTCCAGGCCGGATGGCGATTGTAGCCGTACACTAGCTCGGCGCAGACCCGGCCGACTTCACCGGAAGCACGAGCGGACTGCACATGGCACAGGTCTATCAGGAAACTCAATAAACCAAGCAGCCCCTCGGCCACCACGGGATTCTCTGGGCCCTTCTTTTCCAGTTGCAGCACGTCCAGGATTAGGCTACGAGCGGCCAACAGCCAGCAAAGAGCATCAGCCAGCGGAAAGGTGACGCCTTGACGGGAATTACTGTAAAGCTTGGATCCGTCGGCATCGGTGCTTTCCTGGAGGTGGTACAGTGTCCACAGCCACATTTGCATGGCCGTTGCCAGCGTGCAGGCCCCGGTGCCGGGATGATCGGAAGCGATTTGGCGCATCTCCTGGATCCATTGCCTGTAACGGGCCAGGAAGAGTTCGTTCGTCATGGTCACACTCATCTGACGGCGCTGAACCGCTTCGGGCCCTTCATAGGTGGCCTCCAACTGGGCGTCCATCCACTTGTGCCCCAGGAAGCCCGGGCAGTCTTCCGTGATGCCGTATCCACCCATCAGGCTTACGGCCTCCCTCATCATGTTGGCGCCGTGACCTGTATTCCAGAGCTTACAGGCCGGGCAGAGGACGTTGGCGAGAGAATCGAGCAGCGTGTATTGAACCAAGGTATCAGTCTGCAGTTGGGTATAGCGCTCGCTGTCGCGGGATTGGGCCGAGAGCTTCAAGTATTCCAGGGCATCTTTCTGCATCTTGCTGAGAACCTTCATCTGTGCCCGGCCACCCACGACTTTCTGCTCTTCAAAGATCTCGTCCTTTCTCCGTTCAAGAGGATCGAGTTCATCGAACAGTCGCGCCGCCTCGAATCCGAGCGAAGCCCCGGCCTCTCCAGCCGCCCACACGTCGATCAGACGGTGCAGGACATCCTCCTTCATCTGCAGCCCCAGTTCATAACGGGGGGAACCCGGTGCAATGTTTTCGCCTCCGCGGAAGCGGCTGCGGTGATAACGAATCACCGGTTCGATAGCGGAAAGCAGCTTGGCTGAAGTCATTAGTCCTACTGTAACGCAAATACGCCGGAAAACCGCTTCGATGATTTCCGAGTGGCTATACCGAGGGATGATAACACCGTCCTTGATAGTATAGCCGCCGATAATCCTGCTGGCGGGAACCTTGAGGCTGAGGACAGGATCGCGCGTAGACGAGAGCTGATGGACCAGTTTTCGCGTGGGGACTCCTCGGTCGAAGACACCGGGATCGGTATCTTCCAGGATGATCATGCAACTGCTCTTGATGCGCTCGTCGGCAGTGTCCACCGCTGCCGTCACGAAAGTCGCGAAGCCCATGTTAGTGATAAAACGGCCACGCTTATCAACCTGCAGGATGGGTTCTTTCCCCTCCTCCCATTCAGCGATGCGGACTTTCCCGCCCAGCAACCCGGTTTCCACACCGACATAAGGGATAGGTTCTGTCAGGCTGAAGGCGCCCCGGGCGATCCTCCTTTTTTCTCCCGGTTGGGCGGGCATAGCCTTTCTCATGTAGGCGTCGCGCTGCTCGGAGGTACCCCGCTCGTGGATGGGGGCCAAGGCGAGGTTGCCGGCCAGACTGCAGGTCGCTGATCCGCCATCGACCCAGGCCAGTTCAAAGGCAATCAAGGCCAGCGCCAGGTTTTTGGGTCCCTCAATATAGCCGCCGTGGTGGGGTTCCATGTAGGCTGCAGTGATGCCGGCTGCATCAAAGGCCTCCAGCAATCGGGCCTTCTGCTCGGTCCATTCATGCGTATTGCGGGCACCCGCGGCCACCAGACGGGCTACAGGTCCCCGCGCTACCGACCGGGACGACTGCACCAGCATTTGAAGATCGTAACGATCGGAATACCTCCACATGATTTGTCGGACGTCGTCGCCAGGCAAGGTCTGCAAGGTCACTGTTATATCCTTCCCTGCACTTGTCTCCATGGGAACCGATTCCTTTCTAGTCTAGACCTGCATAATGCTTCTAGTAACTTCGCCGCCGCCGATGGAAATGCCGGAGCGCTGGACTCTGCGGACCGACTGACGCTTTGCCAGGTCATCGACCGAAAGGAGTTCGGCTCTCACGAGAATCACATTTTCATGCAGGACTCACCAGTCCCGAACGAGAGGACCGCTGGCATCGGCGATGCAACAACCCCTCGCATCGTTCGGGATTTAGGACAGCCGCTCAAGGGCAGAAGAAATGGATCAGGCTGTTTGGCCGGGGAGGAGTCTCCGCTGTCGCCCCCTGCATTCGGGCAACCTTAACCGAGAGTTCGGAGATTTGTCAAGCTCGTGCAGCCAGGCGGGGAGACTTGCTCCTAATGTAACAGACTTCAGAGAGGATGTCGCAGACGCTGGAGAATGTGTTCTCGCTCCCAGCAACCCCAATTCAACCGAAGGCGGCGGCCATTGCGGGGCAAAAGAAGTAACGGATCAGACGCCCACTTCCTTTATAGCCTCACCGGCTGCTGACAGATTGGACAGTCTCATTTCGGAATACTTGCGCGAGAGGACCACACCGGAACCGCCCGCAGCAAAGGCCGCCAATACTGCTGCGCGGACATCGGAAGGCTGTGTTTTTTTCTCCGCCTTTTCAGTCGGGATGTCAATGTCGATTCCAGGGTAAATCGGGATCTCGCCCTTTACTCCCGCGATGGCACGGCGGGTTTCGCGCGCGACATAGTCCGCGGAAAGTCCAGATGCGGGAAGCTGCTCGAAGCTAGCCTCCTCCTCGTAACCCATCACTCGATAATAGAACGGAAGAGACTCCTCGGGACGGGCATCGCGGAAAATGGTGGAATGAATATTCTTCAAGAACTCGGCCATTCGGGGTCCACCACAGTTGTTGTACATTACCACTTTCAGAAAATCCGAATTCCGCCGCAATTTCCCGTAGTCCTGCTCGGCTCGATAGAAGGGGCTGAATGAATTGTTGTGCCAGAGGTGCCAGCCAACCTGGACACGGTGATCAATGGATTTGACGGTACCATAAATCTCACCGTAGAGTTCCTGCTGACTGTCGGTCCAGAGTTTCTCCCAGGCTAGGATCTCAGGGTAGTTCAAAAGCAACCGCCAGAAGGTGACAAAGAAGCCGTCACTGGGGCGCTGGCCCGACCAAGCGGAGCGGACGAACAGGTTCAGTTCGGTCAGACCTGCCCGGGCCCGTTCCACGGATATCCCGAGTTCCCGTCCCTTGGCGCGGCAGTGTTCGCAGAAACAGGTCAGGGCCGCGAGCGAATCGAATTCTCCATGGTGTGCGCCGACGGCATTGTTCAAAGGTCCCTGCCTTTCCGAACCCCACATGATGCCATCTACCTCGTGAGATTTCACGTAATCCTCGACCAGGGACTTGAGAAAATGCCGAACATCGGGATGGTTCAGGCAGGCCTGACCGATACGACGACCATGGACGTCAATTTCCGCCACCTGCTCAAAACCCGTCAGCAATCGTGGATTGTAGACGTCCTCCAACCAGCAGTAGCTTTGCATCCCGCGGGCCTTGGCTTTTGGCACAACTGCTGTCAATAGATCGAAATCACCCAGGTCCGGAGCACGGAATTCTCTCAGAGATGTCTGGCCGTAATATTCGGGATGAGTCGCGGCATAACTGCCGCCATGAAATGTGGCGGTGTCATACCCCTGGGCACCGTGGTCCGGCAGAGGCTGTCCGGGTAACTGGCGTCCGGCGATGCCTCGCCCGTAAGTGAAGACCGCAAGCATCAGCGCGTTTATGCCGGCGCGCTCCTGGAGAATATCGAGCACCTTG
>JBGPHY010000125.1:0-11391 GCA_041484625.1 Terriglobia bacterium
GAGGGCGGTGGGCTTTTTCGTCCGACTTGTGCGAGAAGTCATGCGTGAGCGGGAGAGGGTCATGGTGAGAGAGAAGTCTCGACCATGATTGAGATAGTTTCCAAGCAGTCGCGAGATCAATGTCGTGGGCAGCTCGAGCATGTGGCCGTTGCCCTGAACAACCTGGCCTTGTGTTTGCGTGCCCAGGCACGATACCGCGAGGCGGAGACTTTGTGTTTGCAGGCCTTGTCCATTCGTGAGAAAAGTCTTGGCCCTGAACATCCTGAAGTGGCCACAAGCCTGAACAACCTGGGGCTGCTCTACTTTGACCAAAGTCATTATGAGAAGAGTGAACCGCTTTTGCGAAAGGCGTTGGCTGTTAGAGAAAAGACCCTTGGCCCAAATCATCCGGACGTGGCCATGAGTCTCAATAACCTGGCGGAACTCCTTAGGGTCCAAAGCAGAGATGTTAGCCCGGAGCCGTTATACGAGCGAGCCCTGACAATCTGGACAAAGACGGTGGGGCCAGAGAATCCCTGGGTGGCTGCCGGCCTTGCCAACCTGGCAATGCTTTACCACAATCAAGGGCGGAATTCTGAGGCCTTGGGTCTGTTGAATCGATCGCTGGGGATCAGGGAGAAGCAATTGGGGACGGACCACCCGGAGGTCGCAGCCTGCCTGATAAATATGGAAGAAATCTACCGTGAGAAGAAGCAATACGCCAAGGCCGAACCGCTCATCCTTCGGGCGTTGGCCATCCGCCAGAAAACGTTTGGCCCGGACCATGTGGGCGCGGCCAAGAGCATGTCGATGCTGGCGAGGCTCTACCGCGATCAGGGTCGATATGCCGAAGCCGGGCCCATTCTCGAGCGTCTGCTGGAAACACTGGAGAGAACCCCAGATGCAAGCCCCGGGGACATCCGGAGTTGCATGGTCGACTACGAGTATGTACTCCGCAAAACCCGACGGAAAACAGAGGCCGCTCTGGTCGAAGACAGAGCGATGGCAATTCTGGAGAAAGAGGCTCGATCAAAGTAGGGGAGTCACTCGATTCTGCGGAAGAATCGTTTTCGACAACGTACGAGGTTCAATAATCAAGCAGGCGGCGTAGACTCCAGCTCTAAACAAGGATGGCAATCAGTTGCTGCTTCCCTGGGTGGGGTGAAAGAGGGGCCGTCCGCATGGTTACGGAACCGGACCCTCCCTTCGACGCAGAAACCTCCGAAGTGAGGGCACGGCGTGAATCCGTCGGTCCGTGCCCCCTGCCGTCAGCTTATGAGCTTTTCGAGGTAGACCTTCTCTTTCTTTATGTCTTCAAGCTGCTTGGGCCCGGAAATCTCGCGTTCGATGGTGAGCGCCCCCGTGTATCCCAGTGCCTTCAGGCGTGGAATCAGCTTGGCGAAATTCGCTTTACCCTGCCCGATGGGTACTTCCTCGCCGAGTTTCTTAGGATTTGTGGGGAAGAGTCCGTCCTTAGCGTGAACGCCGCGCACCAGCTTGCCAATCACATCAAGCGCATCCAGAGGATTACCTTTGCCGTAGAGGATCAGATTGGCGGTATCCAAGTTCGCGAACTGGTTATCGAGGCCGACGTCCGTAATGGCGCGAAGCATGGTTATCGGGGTCTCCTGCCCGGTCTCGTAGAGCATCATCTGGCCGTTCCCTTTGACGTGAGTCGCCACTTCGCGGAGCGCTTCCACCACACCTGGGTATTCGGGGTCGTTGGGGTTTTCAGGAATGAATCCGTAATGCGTGTGGAAGGCTGGTACGCCCAGCTTCTTGGCGAAATCGGAGGCTCGCTTGAAGTTGTCAACGCGCTGCCGGCGATACTTTTTGGGTACCACACCAATGGTCAGTGGGCCCTGGTAAAAATCATAGACATTGGGCGGGCCGCCCGAGGAATTAATGGCTGTGACCTCGATGCCGTGCTTTTCGATGGCGGCCTTCAGGGAACTGTACACCCGGTCCGAGTAGTCATCGGTTTGGGCTTGACACGTGGGGATGCCGAGATCATAAACAAGCTTTAGAGCCTTGTCCGCGTCCCGTTCGACACCCACAATCAAACCCAGCCGCATGCGCTGATCGGCAGCCGTGGCCGGAATACCGGCCATCAGTCCGGACGCCCCAGCGGCCGCGGAAACCATTAGAAAGCGACGACGATTAAGATTTTCCATTGCTTGACCCCTTTTTGTAGAAGTGCAGTGCCGCTTGGCGCCACACGTGACTGACCTGAAACCGGAATTTCCATTAAGGCTTTCCGGCGCCCGAGATTATACCTCTATCGATCTCGCAAAGAAAACAGGCGCGGAGCGGATTGGATTGCTGACGAGTACCATTCTTTGAACGGCTGCTGGTTCTCGGATGTTCCTTAAGAAGGGTCGATACAATGTGAAAGCTCCGGGATCATCCGGGACATATCATTAACCAAACCGGTTGGCGCGCCTAGAATAGTCTCGCTGAGGTGGCAATCCATGCGATAATCTCAACTAGGGGAGACTGAACTCGGGTCATCTCGGTTTGTTTGGGAGGGCTGAGCATGAACAGAGTATTCCCTTTGTCGATCCTTCCCCTGGTCCTGCTACTCGCTGCTTTCCAGGTGCCATCTCCACCAGAACTACAAGACTGCGAGGCTTTAAACGCACTCCTGGCTCAGGCCGAGCTTTATTATCGAACTCGCCCTGGCGGAACTCAGCAGAATGAACAGCCACTGCAGTCCGAGTCAGCCCTAAAGGCGAACCAAGTCAAGTCATTCTTCGTGAGTCTGGCTCCTCCCCTGAGGTCTGTGAGTCTGAGCGTTGTTGGGGTGATGCATCCACGTTAAATGGTGACAGTTCGGTAAAGCTCTATCGGTGGAAGGAAGTATGTTATGTCCCAAACAATCGAAGCGGTCAACGATGCCACGATTTCCTTTTCGAACCGAAAGTATGTCGGCATCGTTCTATTGAGTTGGTTAGCTGTTGTTGGATTCGACCTCTTCCAGGGGGCGGGAGTGCTTGCTAAGTTGTGGCTTGAATCAAAATCCGTATTGCTTCCACCGGACAAATTGTTTCAGCGAATTCCCTTGGGCTATCTTGCATTTCTCATGACAGTCATCATGTTCACCTGGCTAATGGTCCGGCTCAAGGTGTCGGGTTGGAAACAAGGTGCCCTTTTCGGTGTGCAACTCGGGGGACTTCTTTCCATCTGTTGGGTACTCGGCATCGCATCGGTATTCCCTCTAAAGCGCGCTCTGCTTATAGCGAGTTTCTTCAGTGGTATTGTCCAACACACAATCGCGACCACAGTAATCGGATGTGGTCTAGGCGGTCTCCATCTCGGACGTTTGACGGCCATCGTAATTGCCTTTGTCATTCTCTTGGTAATTGCCACAGTAGTCCTGCAGAATCAGGGGTTTGCTCCAGCAATGCAATATAGGGGGTAAGGGAGAGCCAATGGATAAGGATCAGCGACAACTCTGCCATCCACGGCGAAGGTAAGGGATCGGGTCGAGCGTATCACACGGAGAAAGAGGAGAAATTATGGACGAGGAGAGAGCACTCAGGCAGGTCATCACGGATTATCAGCAATTTGTCAACGCGGGAGACGCGCAAGGCTACACAACTTTATTTACGGACGACGTCGTCTGGATGCCTCCGAATGCACCGGATAGGACGGGCAAACCAGAAGTGTTAAGTGCACAGACAGCAACCTTCAGCCAGTTCACACTCAACGTTGAACTGACCCCAACCGAAGTACGGGTGCTGGGCGCTGGATGGGGCTTGGTGCTGTGCTCCGTGCGGGCAATTCTGACTCCCCGGGGAGAGGGCGATACGAGAGAGCAGACATAGAGAGGGTTGTTTCTGATGGCAAAGCAACCGGATGGTAGCTGGCGAATCGCTCGCCAAATCTGGAATCAGAAACCCAGGGAGGACACGACAGTCAATACATGAAAGGAGAATCAGGGTCACCACTTTTCTAAATCGGTAGAGGTTAACGGCTCGAGGTTCTTCGGGTAGACAGCGAGTCTCAAAGCCGCCGACCTTGACAACAAGGTCGGCGCTATTTCGACATTTGGAGTTGCCCATGCATACGACGCCGGCAAATTTGAAGGCGAGTGCGGTAGCACAAGCCGGGCTCCTAATCTTGGCACTGCTTTCAAGTGTCAACGCGACCTTGGCCGCGGAGCGCGCCCGTATTGACTTGAATGGTCAGTGGCAGTTCCGGCTGGATCCAGGCAGTGAAGGTGAAGCCAGCCAATGGCATTCGAGGGAGGTCTCATTTTCAGACTCAATTCAAGTGCCGGGTTGCTGGCAGGCGCAGGGTTTCGGCGAGCGATCTGGTATTTTGAGGCATCACTACGTGGGCAGCGCCTGGTATCGGCGCTCGGTGACTGTCCCGGCGGCCTGGAAGGACAAAAAGGTAGTTTTGAGGCTGGGGGGAGTGATTCGCCGGGCGACGCTATTCGTGAATGGAAGAAAGGTAGGCGAGCATGATGGGTTCAGTGCGCCGTTCCAGTTCGACATTACCGAGGCGGTTCGGGTTGGAGTGGAGAATGTGATTGCCTTGCGTGTCGCAAACCCTGGCCCAGCCATTGCAGAATCGCCCGACAAGCAGACGCCGAAAGAGCCGGCCGGCATGATGAATTACATCGGCAACTGGGGTGGAATTTATGGCGGAGTTGAACTTGAGGCGAGAGAGCGGTTGTGGATCGAGCAGACTTACATTACCTCCAATGTGGAGCGGAAGTTGGTCAAATTCAGGATTGAAGTCAGCAGCCAGGAGACAGGGAATTCATTCTCGGCGCAGCTTGGCGTCGCTGTTTCCGTGGGCCAGCAGGGCCAAACTCATCAAGCAACCGTCGATCTTCGAATTCAGCCTGGCCAGGCGAGCACCGTTGATCTCGAAGTTGGCCTCCCCGAGGCCCACCCCTGGTCGCCTGAAACTCCTTCACTGTATACCGCGATGATTACGCTCAACTGCGGCACCCGTGAGTGTGACCGCGTCGAACAGCGATTCGGCATGCGTGAGGTCCCGACTCGCGGTAATGTCTTGCTTTTGAACGGGAAGCCGCTCTATTTGCGAGGGTACGGCGACGACAACGTCGAGGTGCTCACCGGCGTTCCAACCGCGTCTAGGGAGGTTTATCGAAAGCGGCTGCAACTGGCCAAGAGTTTCGGGTTTAACGCCGTCCGGTATCACTCCATGACGCCGGTACGAGAGTTTTTCGAGGCGGCAGACGAGGTGGGTATCTTCGTCATGGCCGAACTACCCGTGGCGTATACCCAGTATTTCCTGCCGCACAAAGAGTTTCTTCGAAACGAACTCAAGGGAATACTGCTGGCACATCGGAATCATCCCTCGTTCCTTTCGCTGGCGCTGGGCAACGAGTTCAATTTGAGCTGGCTCAAGAGCGATGTGGAGAGGAAAGAGTTTCTTGACACGGTGGCTGAGTTTTACCGTTTTGCGAAGAAACTCGATCCCGCGCGGCTCATTCTCTCGAACGACGGTAACCTCATGCCGCCGACCGACATGGCGAGTCTATGCTGCGACTTCCCTGAGGATGTCCCCACGGTGCGGCACGAGTTCGGTTCCTATTACTGCTCACTGCCCGATGTTTCTCTATTGGAAAAATTCACGGGTGTGGTCCTTCCGACATGGCTGGAGACCAAAAAGCAGTGGGTCGAGACTAGCGGACTTGCCAACCGGTATGCCCTCTACCTTCGAAACTCGCAGCGGCTGCAACAGCTAGGACGCAAGTACCAGATCGAGCGTGCGCGGCTTAATCCGGACGTGACGGGTTATCACTACTGGTTGATCGCTGATTTCCCGGGTGGCACCGGAGAGGGTGATTCCTGGGAGGAGGGTTGGTTTGACTACTTCTGGCAACCCAAGGGAATCACACCCAGAGAAGGGCAGGAAATCAACAGTCCTGTGCTCCTGATGATTAACGCCGGTGTAAACGACCGAACCTTGTGGAGTGATGCTTCGAAGAGCATTGATGTGTTGGTTTCGAATTATGGTGGCAATGAGATCCAAAACGGTAACCTGCGGTGGAAACTTATCTCCGCAGGCCGAGTGCTGTCGGAGTCGACTGTTGCCGGGATTGGCGCTCCGTTGGGCAAGGTGACGCGAGTCGCCACCATTCAGCTTGAAGGGCCCAGGAACAATGAAGCGCAGAAAGTGGAGTTGCTGCTTCAATTGAACCATGAGGGCGCCAGCTATACGAATCGCTGGAATTTCTGGACTTTCTCGCGGCAGGCTTTACTGCAGTCTTCCGAAATCGATGTCGTGTCGACCGTCAAGTGGGCGGGGCTGCCGAGACTTTATCCGTTCATTCGGCAGGAACGCGAAGCGTCCCCAACGAGCTTGCTTATCACTTCGGCACTCAACGCCCACGCGGTGCAATTTCTCGAATCCGGAGGAAGAGTCTTCCTCGTGGCAGACAAGAACCTATTCGAACGCCAGGGTGACGCGACCTTTTTCCCGGCCTCTGGAGGAGCCGTGGGCACGCTAATCCCGGATCACGCCGCCTTCCGTGGATTCCCTCAGGAAGGGTTCTGCGACTTGCAGTTCTACAACCTGCTGGAAGGCGCATATTCCTACTCCCTGGATGACTACCCCAAAGAGATGGTCCCCATGATCGGCGGAATTCGAACCACGACCGGGTTCTTGAGCACAGCCAAGAACCTTTCGAGAGTCGGCTTTGTTTTTGAGATGAAGGTCGGTCGTGGAAAGCTACTGGTGAGCACGTTGCGGATTCGGGAAAATTTCGACGAAGCCTATCCGGAGGCAATTTCCGTCTTCGATCGTTTACTCAGGTATGCCGTCGACCCCGACTTCGATCCCCGTGTTGAGATCAGCCAAGAGCAGTTGCGACGGATGGTGGTGCAGTAGGTGTCTGAGGGTAACCGCTCTTGGATACGCTCACACATTCGCGATTGAGCACATTTAAATTCTCATTGTTGGCCTGCTCACAGATTGTGGCTGGCGAATTGCAAAATCGTCGCACAACCCCAAGCGATTCCAGGTTTTGTCGCGATGAGGAGATGCGGGATCCGCTTATCCTTTTCATTTGGAACTATTCGCTCTTTGATCCTGTAAACGCGGCGTGGTTGGCTGATCTGATCGTTTCAGGAGCACCTTGTTAGGTGCGACACCCATGACGCACTCACCTCCATGCAGGCAGCAAACCTGCCACAAACAGCCAAGCTATGAACGGTGGTAAGAACAATGTGGTGTAGAACCTTTGCTTCTGTTACCAGAAAGAAAACGTCTCGCCTTGAATCTCGACGTGGTGAAACACCAAGCTACCGTAGTGGCCATACAACGCCCACGGTCCGCTGGTGTCACCGATGGTGACGATTCTTTCGTAGACCGCAAGGCCGACAACGCACGCACTCCAGACTATGCTGAAAACCAATGCTGCGCGTGCTTAACCACTAAGCTTGCTCAACATTCTCGTAGCACCTAACGGCCCGGTTCAGGCGCGGTGGGCGAACGCCGACACTGGCCTTTGGCGGCCGGTCCGACGCACACCGTCGCCTGCAACCGGTTGTTGGATGGCGTCACTCTTTCGGCTTCTCACCCTCGAACAGGCCCAGGGGATCCTTCGGATTCGGCCGCAGTCCGTTTCGAATGGCGGCTGACAGATAGCGAATGAGTTCCTCCTTGGACAACTCGCTCAGGTCACGCCCGTCCGGGACCTTCACTCCCCATTCGATCTTCTTGGTGTCAGGATTGTACTTGCCGGAGCGCTGCAGCTCATCCTCAACACCAAGCCAGCGGTAGCCGTCTGTTGCCAGGATCCAGGTCTCTCCGGTCTCGGTGTCCATTCGGAGGGTGATGGGCACATCCTTGCCCGACGAGACGTGAGCCGTCCCTTGAAGGAACTGGAACCGGCCGACGGTGTGCTGCTTGTCTACACTGGCGGACCGGCTCCCAGTGGACGAAGCAGTCCGAAACGTCGGCAGATCATTACACCCAGCGAGGCTGACCAGGCTCACCAGGAGGACCGTCACTCTTCTCATCTTGCTCCTCCTCTCGTCCGTCCAACGCTTGCGCTCAGCGGAGCGGCTTTTCGCGTTCGCTGAAATAGTTAGACGCTGCCCGTCGACTTCACGTTTTCGGACGATTCTTCGTTCCGGGGAACCCACGCGAATGTGAAGATGTCCATCCAGTCGCACTGGATCGTGGGCAATAGCGTCGTCATGGAAGCGCCTCTCAAAAGGACCCAGTAAAAGAGTACCAGGCGCTCAAGAGTCTTCAGGGCATCACTCAGATCGTCAAGCGTCGGTGTGGGACGCGCCAACCCTCGTTGATCGTAGTGAGCGATGCGGCGATCCACATAGTGTTCGATCGCTACGACGGTGTTGTCGAGATCCGCTAGCTGTTTATCGATCAGAGCCTGCGCGAGATGATCGGACCCTTCGCCGGCCAGACGGTCGAAGTGCCGCTTTCCGATCTCTCCAAGCCATTCCGGAATGCCGTCGTAAAGGCCCATGTAATGGCCCCTGGACACAAGTGCGGGGTAGTCGCGCACCTCATGGGGAAACCGCTTCAACGAAACGCTATCCGCACCAGCTTTCGCTTGGCGCCGAACGCCCACCGCAGTGGTCTGGATGAATGAGGACGCCATCCATTGGGTAAACAGACCGGACGCCTTAGCGAAACTGGGGTTGTTACTGACCACTTCTTGAAGCTGCCAGAAGAGGTACTCGTCGAGAAGCAGATCCTGGACGTCGCCTTTGACGAACTCCAGCCAGTCCTCCAACCGTCGGCGGCGCTCTTTCTCGTCCATCTTGCGTACCTCCCGCACGCGTCTAACTACTTATTGAACAGTTTTCCTGTGATCCAGTGTCTATGCACGTGAATATCTACCGAGTGAGAATTCCAAGTGCACAGAGGATGAATTGTCCACTATCGAGTCAAGTGAATGTCCGTTTTAAAAATGCGCCAATGGCTGAGGTTGAATTTATTCCGGAGTAGCCATAGCATTCCAACCGGCAACAGGTACGCTGTTTCTGTTTGACAACCGACGTTGGGCAAAGGTGTCCGAAGATTTCTCCACTCTCACATTGTCAGAACAAAATTGCATCTTACTCAATGGTTAAGCTTCTCTACGACATCTGGCTTTGAGAATTTTATGTGGCCGTTTTCAAAAAAGCAGCGCTTCCCTGGCGTGAAGCAGAACGCGGACGGAACAATTGACTTTTCACTGACGGACGAGGAAGCGCGACAGGCTGACTTAGCGTTGCAGACGTTCAAGGGCGTGGTAGTCCACCCAGAGGTCGCAGAAAGAGTCCGTAACGGAACTATCGCAGTGGCACTTTCGCGTTACGCGAAGGAATTGGTGGCCATGCACTGTGTTGTAGTGACAGAGTCAGAATACAAAGCCAACTGGCCAATGATACAGGAGGCACTTGAGAAAGCAGTTGCGGCGGTGTGGAAATCATACAGCCTGTGTCCATTGCCGATTTTTCTTTATCATCGTGCTAGGTTCCTCCAGATGCTAGGCATGAGGGACGAGGCTCGTCAGCTATACACTTCGTTCCTCAAGAGCCAATCTGAATTCAAGTTAGACCATGTAGGCAAGTCACTGATTGACTACGAAGGGACCGACATTGAGCATACTTTATCACACGCAAAACAAGAAGCCTAACCCCGCGCTCCAGCCGCGTCTTCCAAAGGTGGCGGGCGTGGCTGAGCTTTACCATAACATAGGACATAAATGGAGACACATTCAATCGACTTCATTGATACCGAGTACGGCGATCAACTAATGGGGCTTCTGCGGGAAAACGTCTTCCACGTTACAACAGCAAAAGCCTATAGAAGAATCCTGAGAGAAGGATTTATCTTTGCAAACCAAGATGGCAAGTACCCTATTAACACGGGGTCTCTCAAAAGCTTTGGCCGCTATCGCGGATGGGTCTGCCTCTTTGACCTGCGGGGGAAAAGCGACAAGGAAATTGAAGATGGCTTGATGCGTTACAGCTTTTTGGGACCAAGTTGGTTCAAGGAGTATCATGAAAACTATACGGAGTCGAGACTCGTCTATTTGCTCATGTCACGAGCCTGCTATGACCACTTGGTGCCGAATCAGGAAGGACGAAAATCATGGAGCGACGGATCGGTCTGTACTCAGTACGTTCCTAAAGTTGAGCGTTGGTTTCCAGGAAACCTGCCTGTGGAACTTATCGAAAAGGCACTTTGTGTAAGAATCAGGAATTCCGTTCATAAGGATGACCCTCTTTCGTACTACATTCACAAGCGTGCATTGAAGGATTATAGGATGAAAGCTGCTAACGAGCGGTTGCACCGGCTCGCCGATGAATCCGGCTCGCGGTGACCCGCAATGTTAGCCACATACATATGGAAGACGACATTCACAAATATATTAGATATATGGAGGAAATAAAGCTACGGGACAAAGTCATTGACGATCACTTGACAGGCAAACTATCTACAGGTCAGCCCATGACAGACATTGAGCTAATATGTCTCCAATTTAGGAAGATCGGCGAAATGGTTATGCTGTCCGCACTCTGCGCTCACAGGAGAGAGTACCTCAATGTCTGTCGAAATATCCAAAAGGAGTGGGAGCCGACCAAGATAAAGAAGAACCTAGATAATGTCCACCCCGATTTTTATCCAGTCCCTTTTGACAGGGTTTTAGATCCCATTACGAACCAACCCAGACACCAACGCGTAACTGGAGGGTTTCTCTCAAAGGATGAATGTATCTCTTTGATAGGCCGGTGCGGGGGCATTTTGCATGCTTTCAATCCATATAACGACCAGAAAGCGTTTCAGGAAGTCAAAAATGTGAAGAGCTGTTTTCCAGAATGGCAAATCAGGATCAGACGGCTTTTGAAGACACATGAAATCAAGCTATCTGGCACAACCAAGCAGCTATGCGTGTACATGTCCCACGGGCCTGAAATGCAGGTCTTGGTCGAAGAGCGAGTTCCCGTCGCACCTCACCAACCAAAATGAATTTTGGCTAACAAACCAATCCAGACGACCGCTTTCAGCGGCGGCTGATTCCTGACGTTAGTGCGTCAAGCGAAGCTTGGCGCTTCTGGCAGGGTGCGAGTCCCTGCGAAGTAAGGATTAACCACCCACTTCTACCGAGTGTTGCAGTGGTGGCGGAGGCTAGGGTTTTTTTTTCAGCTAGCCGAACAAGACCGCTGAAGCGTACACAGGGAATCGTGGAGACCGCAGGGGAGCCGACCTGCCTGTGCGTGTGCGCACGCAGACAGGTCCTCCCCAAAGCTTGATACAGCCCCGTGAATAGGCTGGAAGCAGAGGGCCATGGTGTTAACGTGCCAGAAGCCCACACGGAGGAACCGCATGGGTGAGGTTCCCGAGGCTCTGCCGGGGTCCACCTTAGAGCGTGGTATCTACGAAAAGAAGCGTCAGGAACTTGAGAGA
>JBGPHY010000126.1:0-11238 GCA_041484625.1 Terriglobia bacterium
CGCCATCCGCGAAGCCTGGAGATTGCATGGGATCGCTACGACGAAATGGACCGACTCGGTCCGGTCCTC
This sequence comes from Terriglobia bacterium, assembly GCA_041484625.1. Taxonomy (GTDB): domain Bacteria; phylum Acidobacteriota; class Terriglobia; order Versatilivoradales; family Versatilivoraceae; genus JBGPHY01. The sequence goes on from JBGPHY010000126.1 coordinate 70, forward strand.
TCGCGGTTCCTGCCGCTACTCCAGGAGGATTGGCCGGTTGAAGCCCATGTTCCTTATCGCGAGTGGATCTCGGCAGCCCGGCGCCGGGGCCCGAGCGATCTGGCCTGGTTGCTCGAGTATTTGCGCAGGTTGCCGCTCACACCCCGCGGGCTGGCGGAACTTTACGACGCACTGCAACTGCCGCTGACCTGGAACATGGGCACTGCGCGTATGTCCCGATCACGCCTGCGGCTATCCAAACGCCGGCTGTACTGTCACCGCGAGCCAGTGTTGCGGCGGAGCGACGTTTCTCTTGAACAGGAGTTGGAAGGCCCACCACTTCCGGTGAGGCGTCTGTCCCGTCCGGAAGCGCGCAAGATGCTGGATCTTATTCTCGACACTTCGGCGATGCGCTACCGTGAACTCTATGGTTTCAGCCACCCAGACGAGACCGGAGTTTTTCACGCGGATGCGGGCCGGGGCGTCGAAATCTTCTTCTTCGGCGTCCCGCCCGAGTGGCGGTTGCCGGTTCGGGCCTACCATGCGGGGATGTTCTTCAAGAACGGCGTACCAGCCGGCTACGTGGAATTGCTTTCACTGTTTGAACGGGCCGAGGTGGGCTTTAACCTGTACTACACGTTTCGAGAGGGCGAATCGGCGTGGCTGTATGCGAAGCTTCTGCGCCTTTTCCGCCAGGTCCTGGGCGTGAACTGCTTTTCAGTAGATCCCTATCAGATCGGCTTCGAGAACCCGGAAGCTATCGCTTCGGGGGCGTTCTGGTTCTACCGAAAGCTGGGGTTCCGCCCGCTGGAGTCGGAAGTTGCGAGGCTGGTGGAGCGGGAAGAACGCAGAATACGGCAAACCCCGGGGTACCGGAGTTCGCTACCGACCCTGGAAAGACTGGCCAAAGGTTATGTCATTTTTGAGGGTCCCTCGGCCGAAGCGGGGGCCTGGGACAAGTTTCGGGTTCGAAATCTCGGGCTGGCGGTCGAGCGAGCGATGGCGGACCGTTTCGAGGGGGATTCCGAAAGGATCCGGCGCGCGGCGAGCCTGCACGCCGCCCGGCACCTCGGGGTCGAGTCTTCCAGCGGCCTAACCTTCGTTCTTAGTCTGATTCCAGACTTGCCGCGTTGGACGAAAGAAGAGAAACTCGCTGCTGCGAAGATTCTTCAAGCCAAGCAAAGAGCCGACGAAGCGCGATACCTCCATCTGATGCAACGCCATCCGCGCTTGCGCGCCGCGTGCCTGAAACTCGGGTCACACGTGCCAGCAGGCAGTGAGCATCAGTAATGTGCGTGACGAGACTGATGTAGCAGAAAGAAAAGCTGGTTGGCAATCTGCCACATCCCAACGGAGGATGGAAGTTGTGCCAACAGGCTTAAAGTGAGGACAGTGCAAGTTTGGGGGCCAGGCAAGTCCAACCACGTCTTACCAAAATTACTCTTCAAGAAAACGTCATTCAACAGGCGTAAATTCGACTGTAGTCAGGGTAATCAAAAGTCCAGAGTCAATTTGATATAAAGTGAAAAGGTAACGGTGGCCGGCAACAAGCTCGGTGGCTGTGGCTGTACCGGATTTCGTTCGAGCCAACAACATCGGTCCATCATTCGAGTCAATGTCTTCATAGACAACTCGGGCGTCTCTTACATTGTCCCGCGTGTCCCATGCGGCCACAGCCGAGCAGCAAGGCTCAATTTGTGAGAGAGCTCTTACAGTGAGAGCGCCTGATGCGTTGGAGGGCCCATTCAGCGTTTTTCCAGTCACCTCTACAGCCGCCAGCCGTTTGCTCGGCAAGTCGGAAGAGTCCAGTTGATAAAGGGTAAAAACATACCGGTGTGGTGCCGCCTGGATCCATGGAGCCGGAAGCTGCCCGCTGACGTTGAGAGTATCCGAGGACAAATCTGGGGGCGAAAAGACCTCGGGACTGCCGCCAGCCCCGACATCCTGCACATACACACGAGCTTGTGTCACATCATTGGAAGCTGCCCAAGTGAGTACCGAGGAACAGGTGTTGCTTCCCGTCGGTATGATGCAGAGGTTAGGGACCGATCGGATGTAGTTGCTGGTTGTGGAGGGTGGGTCAGCCTCATCACCGGAGACTTCGACTGCAGCCAATTCCGTTCGGATCCCATCCCTCTCTTGGTCGAGAGTGAATCGATATCGGTGAGGAGCCCCTTCGATCTTGTCGATTGCTTTGCTTCCCGTCGTCTCCTGATCTTGGAGCAGTTCGGGGGCCGTACCTACTCCGATGTCCTGGACGTAAACCTTTACCTCATCCTTGGTTACGTTGATGCCCTTCCAGGTGATTGTAGTGGAACAGAAGAGTCCACCGAATGGAATGGTGCACTGGTCGTTCTCTGAGCTCGAGGAGATCGAATTAGCCGAAACGGTACCACTGGCTTGCTTGTCCACAGTGATGGTCACCTGACTACTGGCACCCTCCTGCGTTGCCGGGCTTGTGTGCCACTTTCCATCCGTATCCATATAGCCCGCCTGGAAGTCGAATGACCCTGCAGCAGTCAGCGTCAGCGAACCGGCATATTGGTGGGATTCCCCGGGATCAAGAGCTGAATCACTTTCCCAGGTAAAGTCGGGCAGTACAGTTCCTGAGGTCTTATTCGCAAGGGTCAAGTGCTTGAGGCCTATCGGAGATCCACCGAGGTTGGCAATGGTAAATTGACCGACAACCTCCTGGCTCGTCTCATAGGGGGACGATGGAGTGACCGTAATCCCTGAGGTTACGACCAGGTTGGCGGGCCCTCCCGTCCCGTATGCGACACGGGCAAGAAAGGCGTCTGAGTTGCCATTTATCGTGGCCTGGGAAGGCTGGGCTAAAGGGAAATCTGTGGACTCGGTTTCACCCGCTACCCATACCTGGCCCTGCCGGTCGACTGTCACGGCCAAGCCTCGATCCACGCCACTTCCTCCCAGGTAAGTCGAGTAAACAAGAGCTGTCGAAGCGTCGGTTGCGCTCTGGACACTGGAATCGGAAGAGGTTTGGCTCTCCGGGTTAAACTTGATCAGAAACGCATCCCCAGGAGCGCTTCCTCCCAAAGATGTCTGAATGGCATCCAAAAGAGGGAAATCGGCGGAAAAGGTCATCCCGGTGATCAAGATGTTTCCAGCCGAGTTGAGCGTCATGGCTCGAGCAAAGTCGTCCGCAGAACCGCCAAAAAAAGACGAATACAAGAGAGACCCCGTGCCGGTTTGAGTCGTGTCCAGTTTGCACACAAAGATGTCTGCGTTTACAGAAGTCTCGTCGTCACGATCCGTTTGGTCCTTGTAGGCGTTATCGGTGACAGGGAATCTCTTGGAGTATGTCTCGCCCACCGCAAAGACGTGTTCATCGTCGATAACGGCGATTCCGTAGCCGTCATCGTCCAGCTCTCCTCCCAGGTAAGTGGAGTAGGTAAGGATACTGCCGGTTGGGTCCAACCTGATAACGAAGGCGTCTGCGGAAGCACCACTGCGGGCCATTTGCACACCGTTCACTGTGGGCAAATCACGGGAGAGGGTGCGGCCCGTTATGTAGGCACTGCCTTCGGCATCTACGGCGATGGCCCGGCCTTTGTCCAGACCGCTTCCCCCGATATACGTGGCGAAGATCAGTGCCTTGCCATCAGGTTGGATCTTGGCAACAAAGCCATCTGAGTCACCCAACCCGTAAGAATTCTGAAAGGCATCTGGGGAAACAGGAAAGTCACGGGAGTTGGTCGATCCTGTCACATAAGCCGCGCCCTCTTTGTCCAAGGCAATTCCACCTTCATTGCCTTCCACCTCTCCCGGTCCGCTGCCGCCCAGAAACGTCGAGTAGAGCAAAGCATCCCCAGCACCATTTAGTTTGACGATAAAGAAATCACTGGAACCCAGCAGAGTGGATTGAAGAGCGCCAGGGGTAGCAGGAAAATCTATCGAACTGGTGCCACCTAGAACATATGCATTGCCCGCCGAGTCGACTGCAATCCCCAGGCCCCTGTCGTTGCCGTTTCCTCCCAGGAAGGTGGTATAGATCGGGACACCTGAAGGACTCAATTTGGCGACAAAGGCGTCTTCACCACCTCGAGGAGAATTGGACTCCTCGGGTGAGGTACCCATCCCGGAAAGTTCCGGGGAATTCGTAACCCCGGTAACATAGATATTGCCTTCTCGGTCGGACGTTAGTCCCGAGGCTAACTCGCTGCCACTCCCTCCCCAGTAGGTGGAATATGACAAAACCGGGTCGATTACTAATTGTTGATCCCGCTCGTAAGTACCCACAGCGAAACGAACTCGCTTGCCCCCCCGCACGAGGTACTGTGCCTCCACCCTCCTCCTCGTTCCGTTCACCATCTGGTAGGCCTGTGGTTGTCGCCAACGAAGTTCGCCGCCGGAACACATCAGGACCAGGTCCCCATTGGCTGCGACAGTCAATGGTTGGATGTGCTGGACCGAATTCTCTCCGCTCAGTAGGCCTGGGACCCCATTGCCCGTCCAGTCGAGTATCTCAGAGACGTCCACTCCAATGCGATTAGGGTCTGCGTGAGGCGCCACCACAAAATCCAACTCCAATGAACCCGAGTTTCCGTAATAAAGGAGATCGATTCCCGGATAGACATTCTGGTACCTGACCCTTGCGTAACTGGGCACATTTTGTGCCCATCTATGCGGATCAACTCCATGCAGATAATTGATTATCCCTGGTAGCTGCTCTTCCGGTTTGATCCGGATCGATGGTGAGGCATCGACCCAACTCCAACGAACCAAAAGGGGAGTCAGAACGGGGTCGGCTGCTGCCTGTGCCAGGAAGACTTCTTCCCTCCTCAATAAGGCAGCAACTCGGCCCGATCGAGAGAGGAAAAGGGTCTTGGGGTCTGCCTGGCCGAGATTGGGCTCAAAATGAAGGGGTTGTTGCGCCATTCCTGATGGGACAGGGCGACGGACTGGGCCGCTGGCAACCAACGAGTCACTCCAGAAAGAGACTGCCAATACAAATCCCAGGGCAAACGTCCTTCTGATCGTCAACCACAGGGGAGTCTTGATTTTGCACACGGCTTCTCTTTTCATGAGATCCTTTGTCTCTCTGCCTGCTATTCAGACAACTCAAATCGACTTAACATCATTTCCTTTAAGGCTCCCGCGCCGCCCATGACCGAATGGGATGAGGCGACCAGGATCAGTCCAATGGGGTCGCTTGGAGGAATCCTCCTGTGTGGGTGGAACTCTGCAACAAGACCAGTGGAATAATCCGGCTGAGGACCGGCGACCTCACTTCCAAGGACCCCACCTGGGCATTACTGGACAGATCCAAGAAGATGTCTTCGCTAAAGTAGAAACCTTTGGCGGGCAGTGACACTCCCTCTTTGGAAACCATCGTGGCTCCCAAGGCATCTCGTAAAGTCAAGTTGAAGGTAGTAGCGGTGTCCCCGCTGTTCCACACATACAGCTCAGGGTGGAACGTCGCCGTATTGGGTAGTGAGTGGAATTTCCATGCCGTATGTCCACTGGAACTTCCAATAACCGTACTGGGGTCGTTGCTGGTGTTGTCAATGAGAGACAGCAGGCTGGTGAAGGGTTGGTCACAGGAGAGCCGGATGAATCCCTGGGTATTGGTAATAGTGCTGGAGCCCTGCAACATTCGGTTGATATTGTTGATTTGTTTGAAACCATTGGACGGAACCCTGACTAAACCTGCTCCTAGAAGATTTCCGTCTTTGTCGCGCAGTTCCATTTCAATAGTGGCGTCTTCCCACCCTAGATTGCTGAGCAGCAGGTTTGACCTGTACTGTGCCGTCTCAAATGCAAACGGCACGCCGGCGGAGAAGCCCAAAGGCACGATCGACAGACGATCTGCTGAGATGTTGGAAGTAATGGCTGCATTGTTATTGGGGTTGATGGAAAGGTGAACTGGATTGTCACCAACACCCGTAATCACCATCGGCAATTTCTGGTTGCGGTGATCGATTTCATTGGGATCGTGGGTAACATCATTGTTATAACCGTCTCCCAGGTAGATCAGGGAAATCGTTCGATCCCCATTGGAGAGGGCGGCTGCGAGCTGTGTTTTCGGATTGATTGCCACTCCGAGCGGTCGACTGCCTGCCGAGATGGTGCCCACTACAGAATTGTCGGTCAATTGGATCACGCTGACGCTGTCAGATCCGTAATTGGCGACAACAGCTCGATTCAGGTCGGAAGAGACCGCAATGTCAACCGGGTTAGTTCCAACTAAAATGTCGCCGACCTTAATCCTTTTTGTTAGATCAATAACTGAGATGGTCCCGTCTTGATAATTGGCCACTAGGGCCGTGTGATTAACCCCGTTATATCCCACACTAATTGGAAAGCTCCCCACCGTGATGGGTGTGGTCAGCAGGTCGCCGCCGGTATCGAGACTGATCATGGAAACGCTGTTGTCATTCAAGTTGGCCACAATGGCCACGTTATTGTCGGTATCGATCGCGACATCCCGTGGACTATTCCCCACCTGGATGGTGTCAACCACTTGCTCTGTTTCCAGGTCAACAATCGAGATATCATCGCTCCCGAAATTCGTCACCACAGCCTGGCGCGTCTTGGGATTGATGGCGACACTGGTGGGCGTAGATCCGACCGTGATCGTCGTCTTCACCGAGTTGGTACTCAAGTCGATAATCGAGATTGAGTTGGAGTTTCGATTGGTGACGACAGCGATGTTGGCGTCGGGGTCGACGTCAGATGCCATTGGTCCGCTATTCGTGGGCAACGAAACAAAGGCATTGTCACCGAAGAGCGAAGAGTGAAGACAAAGGTAGAGACAAATCACTGACAAATATCTGGTCATGGATCCTCCTTTAGAATGTTCTCCCCACCGTGAAGCGGAAATCATGATTTTTTTCCCGATAGTAGAAGTCGGTTCCACTCTCTGGCCGCGCTATAGTGGAGTTGAAGCGGCTTGGGTTGTAGCCCAGGATGATGCGAAAGGGGGCATTGATCATAGGGAGGATGACCTGAAACTCGAGCCCAACCGTGGATCGAAACCGTTCGGACCCGGCCACCAAGGGGATTGGATCACCCAGTCGCATGTGTCGGAACGTGCCGTTCTCCAGTACGTAGTAACTGGTGCTCTCTGGATTGGCAATCTGAAGGCTCGACTTCTTGGCTACCCAGTTTTTCCCCCAGTCCACAAAGGGAGCCATGGAGACAGGACCGAGAAGGGGAATGCGGTATTCCATGTTGACAAGAACCTGGGTATCTCCGCCAATGGGCGTGATGAAGGAAGAGTAGGTTGTACGCTCCCGGGTGAGAACCTCTCCTGTGGTAGGATCGACTATGGGAAATCCGCCAGCGTCCCGGTCCGGCACCTTACCGGTGGTTCCCTGGGTCATCAGGGCCATCGGGCTGATCGAGTAGAAATCAAATCCCCGGATGGAGTCCTCTCCACCCATAAAGGTCCTGTCAAACACAGGCGGCTGCAGTCCTCCGTATCCCGAGACGTGGACAAATTGGGCTCGTATGCCAATGGCGTTGCGCCGTTGATTGACGGGCTTAAACCACTTGGCCTCTACGATGGGTCTGTAATACATCAGTCCGCCGCCCAGAGGCCCTCCCACGACCTCAATCGCCGCCGTCAAACTCTTGCCGGATGAAGGTTGGAAAGGGTTGTTGATAGTGTTGTAGGTGAGTGACGGTGTCACCTTGCTGCGCAACAGCCCGGTGTAATTCCCGCGCCCGGTGAAAATGTCGGTGTATTGAAATGCTGTGAAGAAGGCTGCAGTCTGAGGTGAAGAGAATGCCGTCGATGAGCGGTCCAGGGAATACGTTAGGCCAATCCGCGTAAAGGGCCTCACCGGGTGACTGGCAAAGACAGAAAAGCCAGTACTCTGTTGTGCAAACAATTCCCGACCTAGTGGCACATAACCATACACGCCACCGTAAAGGTCCCCCTGTCGGTTGCTGTAGCGGCGGTGGAAAATGCTGAAGCCGGTGGTCAGTGGGATGTCCTGGAAGTAAGGTTCCGTAAAACTAAAAACATAGGCGGAGGTGCGACTCCCTCCCTGCACCATAAAGTCAAAAACTTCACCGCGACCCAAGAAGTTTTGCGTCGAGTAGTTCAAACCGAGGTAGCTCCCGCCGTAGCCGCTGACGCCGCCTGTAAAGCCGATGGAATTGCGTCCCTTTTCCTTGACTTTCAAGATGACGTCCACCTCCGGCAGTTTCAAATCCGGCTTGATTTCTGCATCCTCGGTTTTGAGGACGTCAAAATAGCCTAATTGATTTAAGCGTAACAGACTGATGTCCAATAGGGCAGAATTGAAAATTTCCCCTTCGTTGACCAGGATCTCGCGGCGGATCACATAGTCGCGAGTTGAGTTGTTGCCCACAAAATCGAGGTGTCGCAAGGTGAATTGCCGGTCTTCCTCGAAGTCGAAAGCTCGGTTAACCAGCTTGTCTTCTTCATCAAAATCCTGGTGTACGATGGGTGTCCAATTGATGAATCCCCGCGCGCCATAGAGTTTCTTGACGTTTTCGAATCCCTTTTTGATCAATTCACCATTGAAGATTTCCCCGGGGCGTGTACCGAAGACATACAGTAACTGGTCGCGTCTGAATTGGGTATTTCCGCTAAAACTGACATTCCCCAGTCGGTATTGGTGTCCTTCATCTAAGTTGGTATCGATGAATGCGTGCTTGCCGCTCCAAGTGCCATACGGAAAGGGAAAGACTTTCCAACGCCGAAATTTCAAAGAAAACATCTTGATGCCTGACGCCTCTTGGATCTCGACCCGCGGTTCATGAATCACCAGCCTCACATATCCCTTTTCGTTGTATTTGACTCGGACCCCGGTTTCCAGCGAGGCCTCCAGACGCTCTTGATCGTAAGTGGATTTTCCGGTGATGTTCGACAAGAAGCCCTTTTCTTTGATGTACTTCATGGCTTGACGCAGTTGGCGTTCACTGTAAACCGTGTTTCCATGGAAACGAATGGCTTTAACCTTGACCTTGGGCCCCTCGTCGATAAGAAACCGCAACTGCTTCGCGCTGGGCGGAACATCGATAGCCTCATAGGTAATGGTGGCGTATTGGTGCCCTTTTGAGGCCAGCAGCTCCTTCAACACCTCGATAGCTCGTTGGACCTTGGAGGGATCGAAAGGAGTCTCTACACCCAGACCCACTCGCTTCTCTTTAAGTTTGTCGAGAACCTCGGATAGGGTCGCCGATTTGAGACCATCGTATTTAATATCTCTGACCAGCGGCTTCTCCTTCACTTGAAAAAGCACGATTATTCCATCGTCGTCCTCTTCCAATTCGATCTTCAGGTCATCGAAGAAACCGGTGGCCCACACCGCCTTGAAATCCCTGTCCAACAGATTCGGATCTAACAGGGTGTTTTTTTGCGAAAGCATATGAAACTTCACGGTATCGGATGGAACGCGGCGGGTTCCGATGATCCGGATTTCCTTAATGATCTTAGCTGGTGCTGGCGGCTCTTCAGAGACGCCTGGGTTTCCGTTCGGAACAAATAACAGGATGAACCACATGACATGAAGACAGGTACGTTCTGCAAACATTCGGACCTCTTTGAATGCTCTGGCTGTCAAGGAGTCATTCCCCCCGCCAAGGAGAAGGCTAGAATGTCAGTCTGACTCCCACCTGGAGCACTCGCCCCATGGAATTCATAACTGCTGAGTTCAAGAAATTTGCAGAGGAAGGATTGGCATAACTACTGTATTGAGCCTTCAGGGATTCCAGCGTTTCGGTCAGGGTCCCCCAACTATACTTGGGATTTGTGCCCAGGCTGTATTGCGGATGGTTAAAGGCATTGATGAACTCTGCCCGGAACTGCAGGTACTTGTTCTCACCGACCACGAATTTCTTGAACACTCCAACATTCCAGTTGTTCACGCGCGGGGTCAATAGTACGTTTCTGGCCGAATTGGTCTGGGCTCCCGAGCGTGTAGCCACCCATTTGGCGTCAGGATTCACTGCAACGTACCCGACGATTTGACTCGAATCTGCCGGCGCCACGGAGGAAATGGAAGTCGAACCGGTTTGCGGATCACGAATCACGAAATTTGTATCCGTGCCCAGACTGGCATATCCGTTCGGATTGACCAATACCCGGTCACTGGAAGCGTCCAAATTGTTATTCACGTCGTATCCACTCAGCGGCGTGATGGGTTGCCCGGACTCCAACAAAAAGGTCCCGCTGAATTGCCAACCGGCAAGGACGTCGTTTACGGGTGCGGGGAGCACGGCGAATCGGGGAAGCTCATAGGTCCAGTACAGGCTGAAATGGTGAGGACGGTTGAGCGCAGAAGTGCCCATTTCATTCTGGAGATTGTAAATGTCTTCCGGGCGGGTAGGCCCCGTAGCCCCTCCGTAAAGGGCCTCGGAACTATTGTCCAAGGCTCGGCTATAGGTGTAACCGCCACGTAAAAACAGTCCTTGGCTGGTGCGCCGTTGCATAAAGACGGAACCACCATGGTTGCGGGAACTTCCCATGAGATCATAAGCGATGATGTCGTTGGTGAAGCCATATGAGCCCAACACTCGTTGCCCACTGCCATCATAGTTGAGGATGTCGGCCAGACTGGGAGCCCCGCTGGCGTTGGAGGGGATCTCGGAGGCACTGAAGTAAGTGGGGAGGTGCTGGCCGCTTGGCACAGCCACCCCAGGGTTGCGGTTATTTTGGACGGGCAGATGCTGACCTCGAGTCCCCAGGTAAAATGCCTCAAGGAGCCACTTGTCGTGTACCTCGCGCTGGACACCCACACTCCAGCTATAAACTGTCGGACTTACCGTATCGGGGATAAACCCCGATGTAGCGGCACGCGATTTTTTCACTGTCACCGGAGAAATCGAGGTGGACGGCAAACCACCCGAGACCAGGAAGCCACGCGCATTGGGAGGTCCCACTGGACTATGATTGCGGCAAAAATTGGGAGAGGTGTCCAGTTCAGTGCAGGCCAGGGCCGGTGTGAGAACCTGCTGAAACTGTGGTGGCAGACTCAGACGAGTGTAATCTCCAACAAGCATGTCATAGTTCATGCCAAACCCGCCACGGACCGAGGTTTTTCCGTCCCCCAAGACGTCGTAGGCAAATCCGAACTTTGGGGCCAGGTTATTCTTGTCCGAGCGTGGGGTACGAAAGTCGAGTATCCCGGGGATGGATGCGACTTGATTGTCAGCCTGGAGACTGGCGTCGCGGGGGTTTCCGGTAAATTCGTAACG
>JBGPHY010000127.1:0-11182 GCA_041484625.1 Terriglobia bacterium
CACCAACAAAGGAAGGCTTTATTCGGGGTATTACTTTGTGGACTCATCCGGGCATGCCGACTATTACAACGCTCAGGGAAGGTCCTTGAGGCGCGACTTCCTCAAGTCGCCACTCAGGTTCTTTCGTGTCAGTTCCACCTTTTCGCGGCGGCGATTCCATCCTCTGCTCCAGGCCTACCGCCCACACCTGGGCGTGGATTATGCAGCTCCTAAAGGGACTCCGGTAGTGGCGGCAGGGAATGGCCGTGTGCAGTATGCCGGCTGGAAATCCGGGTTTGGTCGGTTTCTGCAAATTGGACATGGCGGCGAACTGGCCACCATGTACGGTCATCTCTCCCGCTTTGCGCCGGGAATTCGGTCTGGAACGGAAGTCAAGCAGGGGCAATTGATCGGTTTTGTGGGATCGACGGGGCTGGCGACAGGACCGCACCTGGATTACCGGGTCACGCGCCGGGGCCGATTTGTCAATCCTATGTCGTTGAAACTGCAGCCTTCAATGCCGGTGAAGCCGGAGTACATGGACGCCTTCCTGTCCCAGATGGCCAAGTGGCAGACGCAGTTGATATCTGGCGGCAGTACCTCGAATGTGGCTCAAGCAGCTCCCCTGCGGGTCGAGTAGGTTTTCCGGTGGTCTCTATTGAGAGTTCGAGAACGCGGAGAGGAGTCTGCTGAAACCAGCGGGCTCCAGCAGACTGACTCAGGATTACATTTCGTTCTTCAGGAAGAACGGCTCATTTCTTGAGGCCGAACTGGCCCGTTTCCACCCACTCATTCTTGAGAAGCGATCACCAGTCTGTCGCCAGCCCTTTCATAACGTAATTGTAGGGGAGCCAACCGTACCCCCCATCGCCCCAGCCTGTCCCCCACGAGTTCCGAATAAGTAGAGCCCCCTGGGTTTCAACTCCTCCGGCATTGGTATTGGTAATCTTTATCGTGTTATCATAGCCAATCGCATCCACGGCATGTCCGCCAACCACCTTATCCCCTGAAACTGGAAAGGGGATTTTTCCGGTTGAGGTGGCCTGATTGTAGGAATTGTATACCGTAAACCCGAACATCGACGGCAACCCGGCTACCAGGCAAGTCTTGATTCGGTCCAAGAGGGCACTCTTGGTGGTTTCCGGGGGGTCAAGCCGGTAGTACGTGATCGCCTGGTAGTTCTGGGCGAAGGCGTAACAGAAAGCGGGAGGTTCCTTCTCGTAATCCCCCACCACGTATTTCCAGTATTCTTCCGGGGGGACGCCAAACAATACCAGCCCCCCCATGGTTGTGCGGAGGAAGGCACCAGTGTCGCCCGTCCAGTGCAGCAGGTTGCGGGTGACCTTGTAGAGGAAAAGACGGGAAGCATCCACGTGTGTTCCAAAGGCCCGCCTTTCGAAGTATTCAACCAGGCCGACTCCGGCGTGGGCCGTGCACGAACCCAGGGTCTGCTGGTCCTCGATAGGTGAACACCAGGCATGCAAGTCCGCCTTTGGCGGCAAGGTCTTTGCCTTAGCCGACACTCCGACCTCTTTCAACATGCTCTTGATTGAATCCTTCTGTCCAAAGGCCTTTAGTTTCTTTGAAACACCATCATGATCCACTGTGTGGTCACGACAATCCGGATAATCGGGTAACCAACCTAATCCCATGGTTTGCATAGTTTATGCCCCTCCTTAACGGGCTTATTTTCAAGTTAAATAAACAAGAATTCTGCAGAGACATATCCCTTGCCGGGTGCCGCCTCCGCTCATGGACGCCGAGTGCTGGTTCATCACCTCTTTTCCTCTTTACATAGCCGTCATATTCATCGTTCTCGCAGTCGAAAGGAACCCACCTCGTGCGATGACAAAAAAAGACACATGACTTCATCTCCGTGTGGCTGGCAGATCCTGCCATAGCTCAGTACTCAGGTACTTGAGCCCGGAATCATTGATCATTATCAGGGCGGTCTTCCCTTTGAGTGATCCGCGAAGCAGTTGGAAGGCTGCGGCCAGATTCGCACCCGTAGAAAATCCGGCAAAGATCCCTTCCACTCGAGCCAGCTGTTTGGCCATAAAGATGGCCTCTCGGTCAGATACCTTCAGGTAACCGTCGATATGTTCGGGGCGCAACATGGGAAGATGAGCCATGGAGTACCCTCCGCCCTGGATGCGGTGGCAGGGAGTCGTGACTGGCTCGCCGGCCAGGCTGGCCGCGCCCTCCGGTTCAACCACAAAACACCTGATGTCTGGATTGTATTCCTTGAAAGCCGCCGCACAGCCGGCAAAGGATCCACCAGTTCCTACAAAATCGCAGAAGGCGTCAAATGCGCCTCGGGATTGGGAAAGGCACTCGGGACCGGTGTGCAAGTAGTGAGCCCGGAAGTTGCTTTGCAGGCGAAATTGATCGGCTCGAAAGGCTTGACGCTCCTCGACGATCCTCCGAGTGGTCTGCTCCACCAGTTCCAGATCACCGCCCGAAACCTGACCAGGAGCGGAACCCGGAAGCTGGTCCACCAGAACCACCTCGGCTCCCAGTGCCGACATCATTTGGACTCGCTCCACGGAATTCCCTCGCGACATAACCGCGACAAAAGAGTAGCCCTTTACAGAACAGACAATGGCCAGTCCCGTACCGGTGTTTCCACTGGTTAACTCCACGACGGTTTGGCCAGGCTTCAGCATTCCAGCCGCCTCGGCGTCTTCGACGATCTGAAGCGCAATCCGATCTTTCTTGGAGAATCCCGGATTCAGATACTCCAGCTTACCCAGGATTCGTCCGTTAACTTCCCGGCTTAGCCTGGACAATTCGACCATAGGGGTATCACCGATGACTTCACAAGCCGATGCCAAAAGGCGTAAGGATCTTCTCATAGGTCCTGCCTCACCGCTTCGACACTGCTGAGTTTACGGACATCAATGGATAGGGGATCGCTGGATGAGGTCCTATTGAAGATGGATACAAACTTGGTGTCCCAGCAGATCTCACTTGCCTTGTAGGAGGAGCGAGCGTGAACCAACTGTGAGAAGGTTTCGTCAATCCCCATGAGCAGCACCAGGAACTCGGCGTCCGAGCTCCTCAGGTCGTGGTCGGTCAGCCCATCAAGCGGGCTGGTGTCAGTGATGGGGTGAACCAGCGTCCAGCTCAACGGGAAGAAAGACACCTTACTGCGTTCGAGGGACAGAGTATGGAACCGTCGTGCTTGTTTGCCGTCGGCTTCTTCCAGTCGACTGAAAAGAACCTGAGCTTCCAGTTCGATGATCTGGTTCTTGCGGGCATTGGCGATTCTGAATTCAAAGGCCGTGATGCCGCGGTAGGGGGCAATGACAGCTTTCTCGCTGAAGAGGATGTTAGCTGTGGGCCGCGAAAACCGGGCAAACAGCAAGCCGGTAGCCAGGGCGAAAGAGAGAAGGCCAAACAGGGACTCGATGGTCACAATTAAGTTGGCGGGGAGCCCGACCGGATGGATGTGTCCAAAACCGATAGTGGCAATGGTTTGCACGCTAAAGAAGAATGCCTTCAGAAAGGTGTTTGTGAGGGGGGTGCCACTTTGTTCCTCCAGAGCGCCGGGACCGCAGAAGAAGAAAGCCAGTGCGAATATCGTGTTGGCGGTCAGATAGAACGCTGCCACCAAGGCATGGAATTTCCACCATGAGATGGTCACCAATGAATGGTAGGGGCTCAGCGAAGACCAGAAACTCAGGCCGGCTCGCTCCACATTGAATGACCCATCCCGATTCAGAAGTCGCTGACGGCTCTCCCGAGCGACGACAGAGCCAAACCCTAAGTCTCGAATCTCTTCTTCGGAGGGCAGTCCGGATACCACGTCGTCCTCACCTCTTGCTTAATTTCACTAATAACAATGCCAGTGTTTGGATAAGATACAGGGTCCAGCGCGGAAGTCAATAACTGTGTAAGTCGCCGCCCAGCTAGAATCCGAAAAATCGATCGCAAAGGAGAAGATTCAGATGCAAGAAATGTATTCACGAAGAACGTTTGTGTCCCGGATGGCAGGGGCTGCCAGTGTGCTGGGATCATTGAACCAGTTTGGCACCTTCCCGTCGGAAGCAGCCTCTAGCCGCGCACTTCGTCTGGGGGGGCCGGTTTTTGTCAAGACCGAGGACCCGGCAGAACTAGCTCAAGCCCACCGGAGACTGGGGTATCGGGCTGCCTATTGTCCTGAGGTCAGACTGGAGGATTCTCGACGAATCCTTGCCTGTACGGAGGCCTTTTCCAAAGAAGATGTGATCATTGCCGAAGTGGGCCGCTGGGTAAATCTTATGGATAGCGATCCGGAGAAACGAAAAGCCAATCTCAAGACGGTCACGGAAGGACTGGCCTTGGCTGAAGCTATCGGTGCACGTTGTTGTGTAGACATTGCCGGGTCAATGAGCCCGACCTCCTGGTTTGGGCCCCATCCTGAGAACCTCTCGCAAGGATTCTTTGATGCGGCCGTGGAAAACGCGCGCAAGATCCTCGATGCCGTCAATCCCAAACGCGCAAAGTTTTGTTACGAGATGATGGGTTGGTCGATCCCTGATAGCCTGGATAGCAACTTGAAACTGCTGCGTGCAGTCGATCGCAAGAGTTTTGGGGTTCATCTCGACCCATGCAATCTCGTCAATTCTCCCGGCCGGTTCTATCGCAATGCCGAATTGATCAATGAATGCTTTGACAAGCTGGGGCCCTGGATTGTCAGTTGCCATGCCAAGGACCTGGTGTGGGACGTCGAAATGAATGTGCATTTCCGCGAAGTTCGCCCCGGTACCGGATCGATGGATTATCAGACCTACCTGGATCGGCTGGCAGCAGTGGACCGCGACGTGCCCCTGATGCTGGAGCATCTTCCCAATTCCGAAGAATATGACAAAGCCAGAGCTTACGTAATGGATGTGGGTAGAGGGAAGGGGATCTCCTGGTAACTCAGACCTCGGCGTGCTCAAAAAGCTCCACGCTTCCGACCACATTCACTCCTGCTGCCTGGAGCTTGACGATAGCTGCGTCCACATTTTCAAACCGGAAGATCAGCGCTGCCTTCTTTTCCAGGCCGAAGGTAAAAGCGTACATATACTCGATGTTGATGTTGTCCTTTTCGAGAACGGCCAGCACATCGTCCAGACCTCCCGGCCGATCCGGGACTTCTATGGCCACCACTTCGGTCACTTTGACCAGGCGGTTAGCCTCCTCAAGGATAGACTGGGCCCTTTGCCAGTCGCGAACGATCAATCGAAGAATGCCAAATTGCTCTGAATCCGCCAGAGACAGGGATAGAAGGTTGATCCCGGCGTCGGCCAGGAGCTTGCAGACCGCCCTGAGCTGGCTGGGCCGGTTCTCAAGAAAAAGCGAGAGCTGATGGATTTTCATACGTCCCTCCGACGATCAATAACCCTTTTCGCTTTGCCCTCACTACGCTGAATGCCGTGGGGTTCAACTAGCCGGACCTTCACTCTCAATCCCAGCGTGTGCTCCAAGGACTGTGCCAGCTGGGCCTGAAGGTTTTCCAAGGCGCGGACCTGGTCGCTGAACACCTCTCGGGTGACCTCAACCTGAACCTCCATTTGATCAAGGCCCTTCTCGCGATTAAGCAGGATCTGGTAGTGCGGGAGTGTGCCTTCCACGGCCAACAAAGCGGCCTCGATTTGCGAGGGAAAAAAATTGATCCCCCGAATCACAATCATGTCGTCGCTGTGGCATCTGATCCTCCGGATTCGGCGCAAAGTGCGCCCGCAGCAACACGGTTCGGGAATGATGGCCGTAATGTCATGCGTTCGATAGCGAATGATGGGCATGGCCCGCTTGCTCAATGTGGTGAGGACCAATTCTCCCTCGCCGCCCTCGGGACAGGGTAGGCCAGTCTCCAGATCGACAATCTCAGGGAGGAAGTCAGGCGTGCTGGAAGGGTGAAAACTGCCGGGGGAATCATTCCATAACTCAGTCATCGAATCGTCTCGACTCTCCAGGATTACTGCGCGGCCGATCTTATCGTCATTCCTTGCTTCCGTCGTGGGAAAGGAGGATCTCGGAGATTTGCCTTGTTAGCAGATTCGGGGGAGCATTTCGCCCATCAGGGTATCGACAATCCGGTTACTGCCCATAGCGGTTCGAATGAGAACGCGGTTCTTGGGCTCGGCCTTCACTTCTCCGATAATAATTGACTCTTCGCCGTAACGGGTGGCCCGCATGACAGCCAGAACAGCGGCGCTTTCTGCGGAAGGAACAATGGCCAGCAACCTTCCTTCGTTGGCCACGTAAAGAGGGTCGAACCCCAGCATTTCGCAGGCAGCCTGGACTGCCGGACGGACCGGGATTCGCGTTTCCTCAAGCACGATCGCGACCTGCGACTGGCGTGCAATTTCATTGAGGGTTGTGGCCACTCCCCCTCGAGTTGGATCGCGCAGCACGTGAATCTGGCGAGTGGCCGTCAGCATGGCGGCCACCAGGTGATTGAGGGGAGCGACATCGCTTGAGACCTGCGCCTCGAAACCCAATTCTCCCCTGGCGCTGAGCACCGCAATTCCATGATCGCCGATGGGACCCGAGAGAATCACCTGATCCCCCAAACGGGCCATAGCTCCCCCCATCTGGAGGTCTGCTGCCACCACTCCCACGCCACTGGTATTAATGTATATCCCGTCAGCTTTGCCCCTTTGGACCACCTTCGTGTCTCCGGCCACGATGTTGACTCCTGCTTCCTGGGAAGCGGCTTTCATCGACTCAACCACGCGCTGCAAGAGATCAAGTTCCAATCCCTCTTCGAGGATGAAGCCGGCAGTCAGGCAGGTGGGTACGGCCCCCAGCATAGAAAGGTCGTTCACGGTACCGCAAACAGCCAGGCGGCCTATGTCTCCTCCGGGGAAGAACAGGGGCCAGACGACATGGGAATCCGTTGTGATGGCGAGCCGCGTGAATGCATTGGGTTCGACCAGGGCGGAGTCATTGGTGGCTAGCAGGGCTGGGTTGGAGAAGGCGGGGAAGAAGAACCGGGAGACCAGGTCGTGCGAGAGCTTCCCACCGCTTCCGTGTCCCAGGACGATTCGGTCGCGCTGCGAGATCGGTGCCGGGCAGGAAAAGCTCTGGAATGTCACTGCGGGTTCTTCCGGCTTGCCATTCATGAGGCAACCATCTCTCCTCTTCTATAGCGATAGTAAGCAGAGCAAGCACCTTCGGTGGACACCATGGTGGCACCTAAAGGACGCTCCGGGGTACACTGCACGCCAAAAGCGGTGCAGTCAGTGGGTTTTTTCCTTCCCTGCAGTACCAGGCCGCTGATGCAGAGAGGAGACTCGCGAGTTTCGATGTGAGCCACGTCGAACCGCAATTCCGCGTTGAAGTCGGCAAATTCGTCCCGAAGACGCCAACCACTTTGGGGAATCGTCCCAATACCACGCCATTTCCGGTCGCATTCCACAAACACTTTCCGGATGATGTCTTGTGCTGCGCGGTTTCCCTCCAAAGTCACGGCGCGGGGGTAGGCGTTGTGCACCTCATGCACTCCCGCCTCTAACAGGCGCACCGCTTGAAAGATCCCCTGCACGAGATCGGCAGGCTCAAACCCGGTTACCACAATCGGGACCTTGAACTCCTCGGCGATCGCTAGATATTCCCAATAGCCCATGACCGTGCACACGTGGCCGGCAGCCAGAAATGCCTGAACTTCATTTCCCGGCGAGGAGAGAATGGCACGCATGGCAGGCGGCACACAGACGTGGGAAACCAGGATCGAATAATTGCTGACTCCAAGTTGCCGGGCCTGCCAGACGCTCATGGCGTTGGCTGGGGCCGTGGTCTCAAATCCAATGGCGAAGAAAACAACTTGTTTGTCGGGATGGGACTGGGCAATCTTCAAGGCGTCCAGCGGTGAATAAACCACTCTAACATCGCCCCCTCCGGCCCGAGTCCTGAAGAGATCTTCATTCGAGCCGGGAACTCTCAGCATGTCGCCATAGGAGAGGAAAATCACGCCCGGTAGGGAAGCGATGGCAATCGCTTTGTCGATCAGTTCCAGAGGAGTTACACAGACCGGGCAGCCCGGGCCATGCACCAGGCGAATTAAGGGCGGGAGGAGGTCATCCAGGCCGTGACGCATCAGAGAATGGGTCTGCCCGCCGCAGATCTCCATCAAGGTCCAGGGGCGAGTGGCTGTGCGGCGAATCTGAAATAGAGTCTTCTTAACTAACTCAGCATCTCGATACTCGTCGACGTACTTCAAGGGTTCTTCTCCGCGGTCTGAGACGGACCTCCAGGTTCCTGGTCGAACTCGCCGATTTGTCGGAGCAGTTCCAAGGTGGCTTGCGCTTCCTCTTCATCAAGCAGATGAAGCGCAAATCCCACGTGGATGATGGCGTACTGGCCGACCTGGGCTTCCGGGACGTAGGCCAGGCAGACCTCTTGGGTTACGCCGCCAAAGTCGACTTTCCCCATGGCTAATCCGTTACTCTGATAGACGTCGATGATCTTGGCAGGCACAGCTAAGCACATGATCTTGGCCAGAATTCAAAGTGAATGGTTCACTCTTAAAGATTTAGGATTCATGGTCCTGCATCTGTGAGGCAATCACGGCCTGCCCCAAAGCAATACCGCCATCATTGGGAGGAACTAGATGATGAGTATACACCAAGAATCCCGCATTCCGAAGCAGATCCAATGTTCGACCGAGGAGCGTGACATTCTGGAACACCCCGCCGCTGAGAGCCACCTGATCCAACCCCCTTTCCGACCGAATTCTTGACAGAATCTTCAGAACAAGAGTAGCCAGATAATTGTGAAATTTCGCGGCAATCGTAGAGTGAGGAATCCCCTTCTTGAGATCAGACAGGATTTCTGGAAAAATCGAGCTGCAGTCCAGGGAAGATGACGAACAGTCCGGAACGGAGTATGTCTCCTTCTCTCGCGGATCACAGAGGGACTCCAACTCCATGGCAGCTTGCCCCTCGTAGTTAACGATCTGACGGACGTCTAATAGGGAGGCGACGGCATCAAACAAACGGCCCATGCTGGAGGTAGGGGGGCTGTTCAAGCCTGTTCGGATCTGGTGGGCAATTGCTGTTCGCTCCAGCTCACTGGCCGCCGCCACACAAGGCAACTCGGGAGACCATTCAATTCCGGCCTGATCGAGGTAACTCAAGGCAATCCGAAATGGATGACGGATGGCCGTGTCTCCTCCCGGCAGCGGAACGTATGCCAGGTGGGCAAATCTTTCAAAAGACTGAAAGGAGCATATCAAGAATTCCCCTCCCCAAATGGAACCATCCACGCCGTAACCAGTCCCATCAAAAGCTACGCCTATCACTGGACTGTCCCCTCTCAGGCCATTTTCGGCCATACAGGAGGCAATGTGCGCGTGGTGGTGTTGGACCCCCATTGCCGGGATCCCTTCACGGTCTGAACGTTCCAGGGCATAGCGCGTCGACAGGTAATCGGGATGAAGGTCATAGCCAATGAGTCGCGGTCTGATTCGGAAAAGGTTTTCAAAGTGGGTAACGCTTCTCTCAAAGGAGACCAGCGTCTCATAATTCTCCATGTCTCCGACGTGCTGGCTCAGAAAGGCATAGTCCTCGCGAGTCACACAAAAGACATTCTTCAACTCCCCACCGGTCGCCAGAATCGGCGCTACCAGGTGGGGCAGCTTTACGGGGTAAGGTGCGTACCCTCGTGAACGGCGGAGCGGAAGTTCACGGCCCTCGAAAATTCTGACCACCGAGTCGTCGCAACGCACGTGAATCTCACGATTATGTAGGAGGAAAGAATCGGCCAGGGAAGACAGCCGCGCACGAGCTTCTTCGTTGGAAGTGGCAATAGGTTCTTCGCGGATGTTGCCGCTGGTCATGATCAGCAGGGAAGGGAATCCCTCCTCGGCTTCCAGAAGAAGTTCGTGCAGAGGAGTGTATGGAAGCATGCATCCCAGTGTGGTTTGCCCAGGGGCTACCCAAGGGGAGAGACTGGGCGCGAAACCTTCGCCTGCCGGGTGGGGCCGACGCCTCAATAGCACGATAGGGCACTGGGGAGACACCAAGAGAGCTTGCTCTTCGCTGCTAATCTGACAGAACTCTGAGAGGATGTCGAGGTTTCTGGCCATCAAGGCAAAGGGTTTGTCAATTCGTCCCTTCCGCCTGCGGAGTTCCGCTACCGTTTCGAATGCAAAGGGACTGCAGGCCAGGTGAAACCCACCGAGGCCCTTTATGGCCACGATTCTTCCGTCCTTCAAAAGTCGGCGGGCGGCAACGATGGCCGCCTCTCCTTGCATGTCCTCTCTCCCGGCAAGCCCAGATTCCAGTAGCGAAACGGCCGGCACCAGCCGGACCTGGGGCCCACACTTCGCACAGGCATTGGGCTGGGCATGAAAACGACGACTTGAAGGATCCCTATACTCCGAGGCGCAATCGTCGCACATCTGGAAGGGTGCCATGGTTGTATACGGACGATCATAAGGAATATCGGTCAGAATAGTGAAGCGAGGCCCGCACTGTGTGCAGTTGATAAACGGGTAGCGGTAGCGACGATCCGAACGGTCCTGCAATTCCCGACGACATTCTGTACAGATAGCCACGTCGGCTGAGACGGGAAGAAACTGGTCTGCGCAGGCAACTGAGTGACGGATGACGAATCCGGGATCATCGCCGGGCGGCATTCGGGTTGCCGTCCACGATTCGATGCGGGAGAGAGGCGGAGCCTGTGAGATCATGTCCCGGCAAAAGGCTTCCAGACTTTGCACTGGGCCGCTGACCTCAATGTCGACCCCGGATGAGGTATTGCAGACCCACCCCCCCAGGGTGTGGCGCTTGGCCAGTGCATAGATAAATGGCCGGAACCCGACGCCTTGAACTACCCCGGTAACATGAATGCGCCGGCCTTGAATGCCCGTGTGGAAGTCTTCCCGCGGCATGTCATTCACCTGCTTTTGCCAACTCCTTGATCAACTCCTTCACTTTCTGTATTGCCCTGGGCAAAGCCGCTGCAACCGAATTGGATAGTCCAGTGCCCAGTTCAAAGTGCTCCGTACTGACGGAGATTAGAGATGCTGAAGGACAGTTACCATAAAGGCTCCGTGCGTAGGTCAGCAAGATCCTCGGGTCGAGGGCATGGCCCAAGCAGGGGCTTCGAGTATCAGGACCTAACAGTTCAATGGTCAGGGGCATGGTCCCGGCCGCATGAGTCGAACAGCTCATACTAAGTTGCATTCATAGAGATACTAATGATCCAATCAAAGCCAGTGATAGAAGCG